>JBMORB010000090.1:0-3517 GCA_049320925.1 Thermodesulfobacteriota bacterium
TAATACAGATTCTATCTCGATTGAGATTCATCATGAACCCGAAGGCCCTGAATGGATTGGTTTTGGCCGCATGTGCATTTATATACAGGGCCTTGTTTTGGGAGATATCGCTGAGAACCACTGTTCACTATTCCATGCAGTTGAACGCATTTATGAAGCGTCTTTGCAATTAGACGATTTATGGGATGAACGCTTTATCGGGCACACGCCAGAAGAGATATTTAGCTGGCTCGATGCTATTATTTATTCCGGAGATATTGTGGACTGCCAAGATCGAACTGAGAGGTTTGATTTTCTCACTAATACAGGTGAGCAATTTGATGGTTTCAAAAGCTTTATCTACTGTGAGCCTACGGGCAAGGTATATATCCCCTTTCGGAACAATAACGGGCAACTATTTGAGCCATCATGCGAAAGAACTGAATTCAGAACTGTTGCGGAGAATCTACGACGTTGGTTCAAAAACGAAACTAAAAAATAGCGCCCAACAAAGGTTTGCACTGGATCGCGGCAAGGAGCGCCGCTCCCCGTGAAACCTGTCGTTAGCCGGAAACTTATGATGCTCTTGGTTCTTTTTAGTTTAATTGGCATTGTGGTGATTATTTCTGGCTTTGTTTCACTTATCCAGAATATCCGAATGGTAAAAATCCAAAAAGATGGAAAGTTCCGCTTGATCTTTTTAGGCTTGTTGGCAGTTAGCTTTATCCTTGCTGTCTGTTGTTTCTTCGTCGAATATCCTTACGGAGAGACTAAACGTATTGTCGGGTTCCCATTCCCTGCCGGTGGCTTTGTAAAGGTTGATGATCGTTGGCTTATCTCAATGGGGGCACTGACGCTGCCACTCGGGTTTGCGAATGCACTATTCGGTTTTGTATTGCCGCATTTGATTCTTAGCGGATTTCGTCGAAAGAATGCCGGCTAACCACACGTTGGTAGGGACCGCAAGGGGCGTGCGGTTTTAGCTTTAACCAAATTTTCGAATTAACTCGCATCTGCGGTGGCCCGTTCCCCTTGCGGCCCCACACCGTAGACGTTAACCATAGGACAAGAATGCTCTACTGTGGCAGATACAAGAATGTTTGGGTTGAAAGAGCGCTTGCATACCTACCAGACGATGTATTCGATAAAATTGAAGGCAAAGTCGCTATCACCGTCCTAAATAGTGACGCCTGCCGGTTGGGAGACAAGGTTAAAGATAAAGATGAGGTAATAGTCCTCTCTCCTTGGATTTTCTCCTACATACCTCCAGGGTCTAGCGAAGCTGACAAAGAATGGAGGTATTTCATTTTCGCAATATTGCATGAAATAGCCCATGCGGTTCTCAAGCACTTTCCACCGGATGAGTTGAGTCCTCAGGAAAGCAAATCACAAGAGGATGAAGCAGACGCACACGCGCTAGCGTGGTTCAATTCTCACGTGTTGGCGAACACAAAGATAGGCCTGACTCCAATCACTATAGATGAGGTAAGAGGAACACAAGCGGAATACCACAAGAAACTAGAGCCGGTACTGAATCATGGTTAACAACAGCATGGTTCGGATTGCCTCCACGCTGCGCGCTCCAGCAACCCCTGATGCACACGTTCTTCCTGACTGGGCGCATTCCCTCGATTGGAATAAACAAAATGAGGCCCGAGCGACTGCCGCTCAGGCCTCATTTATTTCAGGCAGTTCTTTTTAATCACATCTTTGTTGCCGCCTTGTACTCTCTTGTCCGCCGGGCAAGGATTTCCACGATATCGGGTCTGTTGATGTTTTCCTCGATCAGCCGCTCAAAGGCGCTGCCGATCACCACGCCGTCGGCGGTTTTGGCCACGGCGGTCACTTCATCGGCGGTGGAAATACCAAATCCCACGCACAGGGGCAGGGCGGTTTTCCCCCGCACCAGGTTGCACAGCCCGGCAATGTGGCCGGTATCCAGGCCGGCACTGCCGGTGACCCCTGTCATGGAAACCAGATAGATAAAGCCGGACGCGTCGGCCGCTACTTTGGCGATGCGGTCGGGCGGCGTGGTGGGCGCGATCAGCCGGATCAGGGCAAAGTCGGTGCCTGTCCAGCAGGCGGTGAGTTCATCGGATTCCTCGGGCGGCAGGTCCACGATCAGCACGCCGTCAGCGCCCGCGGCCCTGGCGTCTTTGTAAAACTTTTCCGCGCCGTAGGAGAAAACGGGGTTGTAGTAGGAAAACAGGATGATCGGCGCCCGGGACCGTCCCCGCAGCTCGGCGGTCATGTCCAGAACGGTTTTTAACGTGGTGCCGTTGGCCAGGGACCGCTCCGAAGACCGCTGAATCACCGGCCCGTCGGCCGTGGGGTCGGAAAAGGGCACGCCCAGTTCCAGGATGTCGATGCCGGCCTCGCACATGGCGGCAATGATTTGTCTGGATTTTTCAATGGTGGGGTCTCCGGCGGTGACAAATCCCACCAGGGCTTTTTCGTTTTTTTCTGCCAGTTGTTTGAATGTGGCGGTAATCCGGTCCATTTATTTTATTTCCTTTCCCAGCACGGAGGTCACGATCTGCAAATCCTTGTCGCCCCTTCCGGAGAGGTTAACGATGATGATGTCGGTTTTGGGTCGTCTGGGCGCTTCCTTGATGACGCAGGCAACGGCATGGGAGCTTTCCAGGGCCGGAATGATGCCCTCCAGCGTGCACAGCCGGGAAAACGCGTCCAGGGCTTCGCCGTCCTCGATGGCGGTGTACTGCACCCGTTTCAGGTCCTTTAACAGGGAGTGCTCCGGCCCCACGCCCGGATAGTCCAGGCCGGCGGAAATGGAGTGGACCGGCGCGATCTGGCCGTTTTCGTCCTGAAGCACATAGGACTTTGACCCGTGCAGAACACCGGTCCGCCCTTTGCAAAGGGTGGCCGCGTGTTCATGGGTATTTAAGCCCCTGCCGCCGGCTTCCACGCCGATCATTTCCACCGGGTCGTTGATAAAGGGATAAAACAGGCCCATGGCATTGCTGCCGCCGCCCACGCACGCCACCAGAAGGTCGGGCAGTTTCCCGGCGACCTTGAGGATCTGAGCCCTGGCCTCTTCGCCGACAATTTTTTGAAAGTCTCTGACCATGGCCGGGTAGGGGTGAGGTCCGGCCACGGACCCGATGACGTAAAAGGTGTCCCGCACCCGGGCCACCCAGTGGCGCAGGGCCTCGTTCATGGCGTCCTTCAATGTGCCGGAACCGGAAGCCACGGGCGTGACCCTGGCGCCCAGCAGCTCCATGCGTTTTACATTGGGGGCCTGGCGGGAAATGTCTTCAACGCCCATGAACACCTCGCACTCCATGCCCATCAGGGCCGCGGCCGTGGCCGTTGCCACGCCGTGCTGGCCGGCCCCGGTCTCGGCAATGACGCGGTTTTTGCCCATCCATCTGGCCAGCAGGACCTGGCCGATGGTGTTGTTGATCTTGTGGGCGCCGGTGTGTGCCAGGTCTTCCCGTTTCAGGTAGATGGCGGCCCCGCCCAGGTGAGCGGTGAGGCGTTTGGCAAAAAACAGCGGCGTGGGCCGGCCCACGTAATC
>JBMORB010000091.1:0-3513 GCA_049320925.1 Thermodesulfobacteriota bacterium
AAAGAATCCAGAGTATATAGCGCTTCTGAAAGGTAATGCCACGGTTTTCGGCATAAGAGACCGGGTTTACGAGAACCGGGAACCGCTTCTGATGAAAAAGGCGGGAGAGCCGTTCAACCATGACGGCCCAGATGTCACGGGTAAAGCCGGCTTCATCGGTCACGAACACGGTGAGGCAGTTGGACAGGTCCGAGAGGTTGAGGGCCATGTCGGTGACATTGATCAGGGCCACGGCGATCAGGCGGTCTTCGTTTTTCAGGGCATAGAGGTGACGCTCTTTTTTGAGCCCGGCGTCATGGTAGGCCTTGTCCAGCCGGGCCGGTCCGGAAAACGCGGGGGAAAGGTCCATGGCGTCAACGGCCAGGCCTCCGGAATGGCGGGTATAATGGCGGGACAGGACCCCCAGGTCTTCGGGCCCCGCTTCCGTAAGATACCAGCCGGGCGGCAGGGCGGGCGGGTCTCCCCGTCGCCGGCGGGCGGTCAGGTAGGCGAAGGTGTCCGTGGAACACCCGGCCTTGTCGTTCAGCCGGTTCGCGAATTCGTTGAAGAAAAAATTGGGAAAGGTGTTCTCCGGCCGGAAATAGCAGAGCAGGTAGCGCATGTGGCATGCCTCCAGCCACAGGGAATTATAGCAGAACCATGCCATGTGGTTGAGAACGGAAAGGCCGGCCTTGATGCCCCCGTGTTTCCGGGCCGCGTGGTGGTGGATGAGCCATGCGTCATGGTACAGCCGGAGCATGGACAGGTGGCCGATGATTTCCGCTTTGTCCCTGTAGATAAAGTGACGTGACACGGAAGGGGCCTGATGGTAAAGCCGGCGGTAGGTTTCGCGGATCAGGGTCCGGTTTTCCCGCAGGGCCGCGTATTTTCTGGCGTAGATAAAGCCGGTTTCAAAGAAGAAGGTCCAGAGGCTGTTCTCGTCCACGGCCTGGCACAGGCGGATATGGTGATCTTTTTTCTGGTGGAGAATTCCCAGGAGTTTCAAGTGATCGTCAACGGACATGTCGATAAAGGCAAAGCCGAACAGCGCCTTGCTTTTTCCGTCCTCGGTTTTGCGAACGCTCCGGTGCACCACCTGGGCGCTGAATGAAACAGACACGGCGCCGGCGAAGTTTAACTCCATCCGGGAAAAGACCATGCCGGTGATGAGACCGGGATCTGTTCCCCCGCACTCGACGGAAAAACCCGCGCCGGAGAGATCGTGAACGCTCATGGATATCCATTCTCCGGAAAGGGGGTGGAAGGCGTTGGCGTCCGGGGTGGGCAGGACATTGAGCCGGGAGGCCCTGAATTTTTTGGGCGGGAAGCGGCGGATGGTCTGGGCGGCCGGGGACATGCGAAGCCTTGCCCCGACGGTTTCCGGCTGAATGTCGATGACGGCGTAGTCCCCCGCAAACAGGATTTGCCTGTCCTTCATGAACACCAGGTTGAAGCCGTGCCCGGTCCAGTCCCGGGCCGCGCCGTCCTTGACGGTCACCCACACGGTATTATCACTGATGCCGTTGATCGTTCCTTCAACCGACAGGTTGTCCCTGTGAATTTTCACGCAGACATTGTCCAAAAACCGCCGGGGCTCATTTTCGCCGATGATCTCCCGGATGGCCAGTTCAGGGAGGCGGAGGCACGCCCCCCTGGCGGTAAAGGCAAGAAGGTGGGGATCAATATGCACCCGGGCGTTTTTCATGGGAACCGTCACGGCCTTCAGCCGCCAGTCGCCGGCATGGATTACCATATCGGCGGGCCAGAGAAAGACAAGGTTTTTCCCCAGGCAGGGTTCCGGCCTGAGAAAAAGTGTCATCGAGGCCAGTGTCCGGCCATGTTCGAAACGGCACGGCAGTCCCTGGCCCTGGAAATGGAGAAAATTGATCTGGTTCGTGAGCGCTTTTTTTGAAACAAAGGACGGGCTTTCCGTTTCCCCGGGCCGGCTTCGTTCTCTTACAACCGGCCCGGGCTCGGGGAGCGGGTAAGTGGAATTCATGGCAGCCTCCGGAATAGAAGTCATAGGATCAGCCCCCGGGCACCGGAACAAGGCCCGGAAAGTCGGGCGGGGTCCGGTCTGGAGGTTTGACAAGGAATTCAACGTCACGGGCAGGGAACAACAAGGAACGGGGGGGTGATTGGAAAGTGCAGCATACGCGTGGTCTGGCTGCCAGCATCGAACGCCCCTGTTACTGATTATTGTTAACCGCTGAAATCATAAGGGGAGGAGCTGTCTGTAATGGGACCTTTTCTAGCAGTGTCCGTATGGCATGTCAATGTTTTTCCGGCCGCCCCATGTTAGTGGGCACTGCTTTCTGAAGGGACGTTTCCCCCGTCAATGATTTGTCCGGCGAGGAACGCGGCGGTCTGGTCCGCCCACAGGGTGTTGACCGTTTCGTTGGGATGGCCGTCTTCCGGATTCTGAAGCGGCTTGTCCCTGATCGCATCCAGATCAAAGTGGATGACAGGAATGCCATTGATATGGCAGAAAGCGGCATAGACGTCCTCTACATTCTTCGGCGCGTTGAGCATGGCCACAATCAGTTTACAGCCATGGGTCTTGCACAGGTTGCGCATCTCAAGCAGCAGCAGCTGCATGACGGTATGCTTCTCCGTGCTGTTGCCGGCCATGAAGGATCGGGTTTCCAGCCAGGCCTCCAGAATTCTGATGGTGAGCAGGTAGCGGCCGGCAAACCACGGGGTAAAGGGTGCCGGGGAATGGCGTATCAGGCGGTTTTCGGAATCCAGGGAGACATAAGGGATTCTGACCATCCGGCTTGAATGAATGTTGAGCATGGCCCGCCAGTAGGCCGGGGCCACGTTCCGGTCGATGTGATGGACCATGAACCCATAAATCACCAGGTCGGTGTCCTGCATTCCAGGCAGGACGTTCTCCAGCATGAGCAGTGACTGGTAGGTGCCGTAGGCTTTGACACCGTAATTCAGAACCTGTTTATCCGGAAGCAGCTGCCCCAGTTTCCAGGCCATTGTCTGTTCGTCGGAAAGGCCCTCTCCGAACATGAAGGATCCGCCCACCAGGATAATTTTGTCCCTGTCCTTGCTCGGTCCGACGCCGGGGGGTGCGGTGGCCCTGCTTCCGTCCCCGTTAATGGTCACGGTGAAGCGGGCGTCTTCCAGAGATGAGGCGGGGGCTGAATAATTACCGGGCGCGTTGGCCCATCCCAGGTGAGGGTCCGGTCGGCAGACCGGGGCCGGCATACGGCTTTCGGAAAAAACCGGGCGGGCAAAAAAACGCAGGTAGATTTCCGCGACGGCCAGCATCAGGATGAATGTGATCAGAAGAATGACGGAAATATCTCTTATCCGCATTGCTATCGCCCCGTCATTTCAACGATCAGCCATGTGACGGGCGGCAGAAGGCCCCAGGACAGGCCCACGCCAAGCACGAGGGACGCCCGTGTTTTCAGAAAGCCGATGCCCCTGGATGGAAACCTCCAGAAGTTCAAAAGACGGTCGTTGAGAAGTTCATACCCTGTTCCCGCAATCACGCCGGCCAGGCCCGCCGCCGCCAGG
>JBMORB010000092.1:0-3501 GCA_049320925.1 Thermodesulfobacteriota bacterium
TATTGCTAAAAAACGTTTCATAACTTATCCAAGAACTCAGGTAGTGCCTTTTTGGTTTCAAGGCGACCAGGGCCACCGCCAAAAGAGGTGCGTTCAATCGGCCAGTAACGGCCCCCCGCCCGTTGCAGCGCAGCCGAGCGCGAAGGGTTTTTTCGGGAAAAGCGGGCAGGCTGTTTGAGCCCCGCAAAGCGGGGCGAGTTCCTGACCGCGCCGAAAAAAGCATTCGCGCGAGGGCAGCCGCAGGCCAAGCTGCGGGGCGCGGTTCTTTTGGTACTTTTCTTGCCGCCAAGAAAAGTACGTCAAATCATCTTCGTTCCCACCAGCCGCCGGCATCTTTGGCGTACCGCCGGGCAAACTCCAGTTCTTCTTCCCGGGTATGAATTTTTTCATCCAGCCGGGCGAAAAGAATCGCCTTCAGGATTTCACTGTAAAGCGGGCCGGGCGCAATGCCGATATCGTTCAAGTCCCTGCCCTTGATCTGGGGCTCCATGTGGCGAAGGGTCAGGATGTACCGGGAAATGTGTTTTTTCACGGTGTCGCTGTCGGTCACGGACATGACGTAGAGCGCCTGCTCGATTTTAAAGCCGGACAGCCGCCGGTAGAGCTCGCTGTTTTTCACCGCCGGACTGCGCTGAATCCAGTGCAGAAAATTTTCCGCGTCGCGCCGGCCGGAGTCGGCCATCTCCCGGTGGCGCGGGGCCAGTTCCAGCCGGTTGCACACGTCGGTTGTGGTTTCCGGATCCATGCCCCGCATCAGCACCAGCAGATAGACCATCCACTTGGTGTAGGGCGTGTCCACAAACAGCAGGTCGTACCACGACACCACCTCCCGCACCGAATGCAGGGCATCGGCCGTTTTCTTGTCGATCTTCAGGGCCGGGTGCAGGGAGACCAGCAGGTCGAACTCGGCCAGCCGCAGCAGGGCCGGCACCGGGTCGTCTTCCTCCAGGATCTGGCACAGCTCGCCAAAGACCCGGTGGCCGCTCAGGCGCCGGAAGAAATCCATTTTCACCGCGTTTTTGATCAGGCCCTCGGTCATCTTGCCGATGGTGAAGCCGAACCGCTGCTCGAAGCGAACGGCCCGGAAGATGCGCGTGGGGTCTTCCACGAAACTTAAGCTGTGAAGCACGCGGATGGTCTTTTCCTTGATGTCGCGCTGGGCCGAGAAAAAGTCCACCAGCAGGCCGAACTTGTCGGGATTGAGGCACACGGCCAGGGTGTTGATGGTGAAATCCCGGCGGAACAGGTCCAGCTTGATGGAGCTCATCTCCACCGTGGGCAGGGCCGCGGGAAACTGATAGTACTCCAGCCGGGCAGAGGCCACGTCAATTTTGGAGCCGTCGGCAAAGGTGATCACCGCCGTGCCGAACTTCTTGGAATAGTGGGCCCGGGCCTTCATCTGGACGGCGAACGTCTTGGCAAAGGCGATGCCGTCCCCCTCGATCACGATGTCCACGTCCTCGGTGGACCGGGAAAGGAACAGGTCCCGCACAAAGCCGCCCACCACGTAGGCGCTGTATCCCAGGCCCGCGGCGGTATCGCCGGCGCTTTTGAGAATGTCCAGAATGTGGGGCCCCAGCCGCTCGGCCATCATCCGCTTGATGTCCCGGGTCTTGGGATGGGCCTGAACCTGGGTGGGGGCCGGCTGCCGCTGGTTTCCCGCCTCCCGCTGGTAGACCAGGGTGTTGAGAAGGTCGGTGCGGGTGATCACGCCGATCACCGCGCCGTTTTCCACCACCGGCAGCATGCGCTGGCTGTTCTCGATGATCTTGCGCTGAATCTCGGCCAGCTCGTCATCGGGACCGGCCACGGAAAGGTCGCTGTTCATGTACTCGCGCACCGGCGCGTCTTCCAGCTTGTGGTAAAGCACCTTTTCCACCACCTGGCGCGTGATGAACCCCAGCAGTTTTCCGCCGGCGTCGGGCTTTTCAGTGACCAGCAGGGCGTTGATGTTGTAGCGGGTCAAGAGGTCCCCGGCCTCCCGGCACGAGATGTCCGGCGTGGCCGCGATGGGCGGAGTGGACATGATCTCCCGGGCCAGGGTGTTTTTCCGGACCCGCAGCCGGAGCACGGCCATCAGTTCCTGCTCCACCTGGGGCAGGGCCATGTGCTTGACGCTGGCCGACGCGGCAAAAGGGTGCCCCCCGCCGCCGAAGGGGTTCATGATCTGGCCCGCGTCCACCTCGTCCACCTTGGACCGGCCCACGATATAGACCTTGCTGCCCATCTGGGCCAGGGCGAAGACCACGTTCAGGTCCTTCATCTTCTGCATCTTGTGCACCAGGAAGGCAAAATCGGGGACGTACTCCTCGGTGTAGATGGAGCTGACGGTCACGTCCACGCCGTTGATCTTGTGGGTCCGGGAGCTGGTGATCATGTTGTTCAAAATGCCCACCTGCTCCGGGGTCATTTCCCGGGCCACGATGTTGGAGATGGTGTTGATGCTGGCCCCTTTTTCCAGGAAAAACGCGGCGGCGGCAAAATCCTTGGGCGTGGTGGAGGCAAAGGTAAACCCGCCGGTGTCTTCATAGATGCCCAGGCACATCACCGTGGCCTCATCGGCCGAGACGGCGATCGCTTTTTCCTGAAGCATTTTCGCCAGAATGGATACCGTGGCGCCGGTGGCCTCGTACACCCGAAAGTCGGCGGACACGTCCCCTTCGGCGGCCGGGTGGTGGTCGTAGACATGGATCTCCAGGCCCGGATTGGACAAAAGATCGGCCACCTTGCCGATGCGGTCCTTCTGGCTGGTGTCCACCAGCACCAGGCGGGAAACCGCTGACCCGTCGATCTGGCCGATATCGGACATGTTGAACAGGTAGGCCATGGAATTGATGAAGAAGTTGCGCAGGTTCTTCTCGTTGGAGCCGGGCAGCACCACGATGGAGCCGGGGTAGAGCTTCTGGGCCGCCAGCACCGACGCAATGGCGTCAAAATCGGCGTTGATATGGGTGGAGATGACCGTGAGGCCGTTTTTATCCGCTGTGGTGTTCATTCACAGGTCGTTTCATAACCATTATGAGTCAAAAACTATTTCAGCCGGGCCAGGCGCCAAAGGGTGGCACGGGCAGGCTGTGGCTTCTCCCGTGGCTCCCGACGTTTACCGAAATCGCTATAGGGACCGGTATCGGAATCGGCCTGCATCTATCCTGTTGCTTCAGAATTCAAATGACCTTTCATCCGGCCCATTCCCGACGATTCAAAGGCTATATGCATGTCCGGTCCCCGTCAAGCTATTCCTTGGTCAGGCCGTGGCCGTGGGCGAACTCCCACCGCTTGTCCAGGAAATACAGGATGGGGACGGTCATGCGGGAAAAAAGCAGGGACGCCACCTCTCCGGCCATGAGGCTGATGGCCAGGCCCTGAAAAATGGGGTCGAACAGGATCACCGACGCCCCCACCACCACGGCGGCGGCAGTGAGCATCATGGGCCGGAAGCGCACGGCCCCGGCATCCACCACGGCCTGGTCCAGGGGCATGCCCTGGCGGACCCGCAGCTCG
>JBMORB010000093.1:0-3499 GCA_049320925.1 Thermodesulfobacteriota bacterium
CCAGGATTTTGCCGATGATATTCACCGGCAGTTTATTGACGATGTGGCAGCGGGACGAAAAATGAAACCTGAAGATGTGGCCGCCCTGGCTGATGGCCGTATCTACACCGGGAAAAAGGCTCTGGATCTGGGCCTGGTGGACACCCTGGGTGGTCTGGAAGATGCTGTCGAGGCTGCCGGCCGCATGGCCGGGATCGAAGGCGATATTGTCCAGGTCTATCCATCGCGAAAGGAGCGGTTCTCACTCATGGAGCTGCTTACCGGTTCTTCCGCAGAAGAGATGGCCAATACCCTGATGCACCGTCAGGCTGTTTCCGGCGGATATCTTTACCGGCCGGGATTGTAACATCAAATTAAAATCGGTATCGAAATCGGGATCGAAATGAAAGAGACCATGACGTTTGCCGTCATCGGCACCGGTGCCGTGGGCGGATATTACGGCGGGCTGCTGTGCCGCCACGGGTTTGATGTCCATTTTCTGCTGCGCAGTGATTATGATCATGTCCGGGAAAAAGGGCTGGTCATCGACTCCAGGGACGGAAATTTTCACCTGCATCCGGTCAATGCCTGGCAGCGGGCCGAGGACATGCCCCGCTGCGACGTGGTGATCGTGGCCCTTAAAACAACGGCCAACCACCGGCTGCCGGAAATCCTTCCCCATGTGGTCAAGCCCGGTGGTGTGGTGGTGGCCCTTCAGAACGGCCTGGGCGTTGAGAAAACCATTCAGGATATCGTGCCCGGCGCCACGGTCATCGGCGGCCTGTGTTTTCTGTGCAGCAACAAGATCGGGCCGGGCCACGTTCATCACCTGGATTTCGGGTCGGTCCGCCTGGGCCAGTTCCGGCCCGACGGATCGGCCGCCGGCGTCACCCCGGCGCTGCAGAAGGTGGCCGGCGCTTTCCAGGCCGCCGGCATTTCAGTGGACCTGGCCCAAGACCTGGCCCTGGCTCGGTGGCAGAAACTGGTGTGGAACATGGCCTTTAACGGTGTGACCGTGGTACTGGGCGCCGCCACGGATCAGTTAATGGCCGATCCATCAGCCCTTGCGCTGGTGCGCGGCATCATGGAAGAGGTGGTGGCCGGTGCCAGGGCCTGCGGGCATCCCCTGGACGATCAGTTCATTGAGATCATGATTGCTGCCACAAAAAACATGGTCGCCTACAAGCCCAGCATGAAGCTTGATTTTGAAGCCGGCAGGGAGCTGGAGGTCGAGGAAATTTACCGTCAGCCCATTGAAGCGGCCCGCAAAGCCGGCGTGGCCATGCCCCGGTCCGAAACCATCGCCCGCCAGCTGGAGTTTCTGGACCGCCGGAACCGGAGTTGATGGCAGCCCATACAGTAACGGAGAGCAAACATATGCGCAAGCCCAGGGTCATGCTTCGTGCCTGTCCGGAATACGATCCGGATACCATCTCCGGGATTCTAAAAGAGTCGGTCGCCGACCTGGGCATGCGCTTTTCCGGTAATGTCTTTATCAAGCCCAACGTGGTCACGGCCAACAGACGGTATATTCACAACTCGTTTACCCACCCGTCGGTGGTGGCCGCCATGGCCGGGATCGTCAAAAACGATCCGGTGCGCCGTGTCACCGTCGGCGAGTCCGGCGGGTACGGTATTCCGTCTCGCCTGTTTTTAAAAGAGGCCGGGTACTACGAGATGGCCCGGCAGGCCGGGGTGGACCTGGTGGATTTGAACGAACACCCCGTGGTCGAAAAGCCCCTGGAAAAGGCGAAGTGGCACAAGCGCATCCTGCTGTCGACATATATCGCCGAAGCCGATTGTAAGATATGGATGCCCAAACTCAAGTACCACATCTTTGCCTCCATCACCAACTGCCTGAAGCTCAACATCGGCATTCTGACGCACAGGGAAAGGATGCTGTTCCATGACCACCGCATTCATGAAAAGATCGTGGACCTGCTGGAACCGGGATACCCGGACCTGATCGTGTCCGACGCCATCGACATCACCTACGGTTTTGAATCAGCCCCATACCCGGTGCGCCTGGGCCTGCTGATGATCGCCGACCATCCCCTGGCCATTGACGTGGTAGCGGCCCATATCATGGGATACGATCCCCATGAGGTGACCCACCTGAAAATCGCCTCCGAAAGGGGCTATGGCTCCCTGGAGCTGGAGGACATATCGCTTTCCGGAGACGCGGACTTGGCCGAACTGGCGGCCCGGCCCAAGGGGAAGCACCGGCTGTTTCAGGTGCTGGAGGAACTGGACACGCCCATCCGGTTCTATTCCGGCCAGGCATGGGATACCGGCATGATGTGCGACGGCGGATGCGAAGGCGCGGTGAAAGGATGCCTGGGTACCATTGAAAAACGGTCTCCCGGATCCCTGCGAAAGGCCCGTGCAGGGGCTATTGTTTGCGGCGTCTATGATGGAGACGTGGTCATGCCGGATGGACCGGTGCTGCTGGTGGGCGACTGCACAAAGGTTTGCGGCCGGCTGGAAGCCAAAAAAATCTATCGCGCCAGAGGGTGCCCCATCGGCGCCCGGGACTTGATGATAAAGGTGCCGCTGATTTTCAGGCTGCCCAGTCCCATGGCAGACGCCAGGGACGCGGGTCTTTTTATCTGGAACTCGGTGGTCAAAGGCTTACAGATAGTTAAGAATCGATTTTTCAGGGGGGCGAGGGAATAAGGGCCAGAGGATTCAAGTGGGAGGGGCGACGGCCTCATATTCGATATTTTAATGGTCTGGGACGGGAGCACTGTTTTTGATATGGCCATTGTCCGATTTATTCGGGGAATCCAACCATCCGCCATGGCGGTTTCAGCCGATGCGGCTGAAAACAGCAATTAACCCCTTGCATCCTTGAGCCCTCGACCCCTTTTCTTTCTTGTGGTATAAACATTCCATTTTTTGTCCTGTCCGGGTGTTTTGTAAAAACAATCTGATAAGGAGACAACAGATGGCATTGCCTGAAGGATACAAAATCGAGAAGGTGTTCGGTCAGACCGGCCCCATGACCGATGCGCTGGTGAACTTCTGGGTGGCCAACGGCGCCCTGGACCGGACGTCGGCCAGGGACCGGGTTGGCCACGTGTCCTGCGTTCTCAAAAACGGTGCCGGTGAAATCCGGGGCGTCTGTTCCATCGTGGCCACGGCCATGCCGCTGTTCGGCAACCGCAATGTCTGGATGTATCGCAACTTTTTGCCTTCGGAGGAGCGTTCCTTTGATGCCTTTGTGGGCCTGTTCAACGGCACCCGGGAAATCGCCCAGGCCCTGCTTGAACGCGAGGGCGCGCAAAAAGCGCCCACCGGCATCTGCGTGGTCCTGCCGGACGAGGCCATGGCCCGGCGTTATCCCCAGGCTTTCTGGCCGGCCACCGGCCTGTTCCATGCGGGCCAGACCGGCCAGGGCCAGCTTCTCCGCATCGCGTGGCTGGACGAGCCGGGCGGCTGGGCAGATGTCCACCGCGACCTGGAGCCGGATTTCTCAATGGAGTGGGTGTTCGGGAACGTCGGTGATGCGCTGGCACAG
>JBMORB010000094.1:0-3477 GCA_049320925.1 Thermodesulfobacteriota bacterium
CCTCAATCATCCGGAGAGCCATCCTGTGGGAAACGAAATATCCACGCGTGCCGGATATTTTGACTGGTCGGCCGTTTTTATCATTTTTAAAAATGCCACGGGTGCCTATGCCTCCGTAATGATAATTGCAGAAGGGAAGGACAAATTTACAGAGGAACATTGCCGCCTGCTCCTTCCTTTTAAAGAGCCCCTTGGACTGGTTCTGGACACCCTGATTATCGATCACAAAACGAAAAACCTTCATCCGTCCGAAAAAGAACCCGTGAATGATAAAAACGAATTTTTCCGCCAGGTGACCCGAAGATTATGCGGACACCTTGATCTGGAAGTCGGAGCCGCCCACTGTCTTCAGTACCTCAGCCGGTTTTTACCCGCTGACGGACTTGTTGTCAGCCAGGTGGAGCCTGAATTGCTTTCAGAGCGGATAATGGCCGAAAGTTATGGCTTCTTTCGCCCGCAGGCGGAAACCCTCATCCCCCTGGCCGCGGAAGCTGCGCTGTTCAAGGATGAAACGGATTCCATGAAAACACGTATTATCAATCAGCCTGAACTCTATACTTTTACGCGAAGCTATACACAATTATTCGGGGATGACATATCGTTTATTCTCATGCCTCTCATTCACAAGGGCAACCGGCTGGGGATCGCGTTTCTGGGCCTTGAAGGAAGGGAGCGTTTTAACGAAGCGCACCTGGGGCTGTTCGAGATGCTCCATGACCCGTTTGTCCTGGCCCTTTCAAACAATATCAAACACCGTGAAGTTCTTCGTCTGAAGGACATGATCGAAGCTGAGAAGAGAGGCCTGCAGGAAGAGCTGCGGGACACCAGGAGCCAGACTATTATCGGCGCCGGCCTGGGCCTGAAAGGGGTTGTGGAAAACGCTCTGCTCGTGGCCGGGCAGGACAGCCCGGTGCTGCTCATGGGGGAAACCGGTGTGGGAAAGGAAGTGGTGGCCAATTTCATTCACCGGAGATCTTCACGGAAAGACGCCCCCCTGATCAAAGTCAATTGCGGGGCTATTCCGGACACACTGGTGGACAGTGAACTGTTCGGCCATGAAAAAGGGGCCTTCACCGGCGCGATCGGCCGGAAAAAAGGGCGGTTTGAACGGGCTGACGGCGGCACGGTATTCCTGGACGAAGTCGGCGAACTGCCGCTCCAGGCCCAGGTACGCCTGCTTCGGGTGCTTCAGAACAAAACCATCGAGCGTGTTGGCGGCACGGATACCATACCGGTCAACATCCGCATCATTGCCGCCACCCACCGCAACATTGAGGAAATGGTAGCCTCCGGGCGCTTCAGGGAAGACCTTTGGTTCCGCCTGAACGTGTTTCCCATCCGTATCCCCCCGCTGCGTTCGAGACGATCGGACATACCCGCCCTGGTGGAACATTTTGTTAAAACAAAATCCCGCGAATTGAATATCCACCAGCAACTATCCCTGTCACCCGGCGCCATGAAGCGACTGACCGCTTATGACTGGCCGGGGAACGTGCGTGAGCTGGAAAACGTGATTGAAAGGGAGTTGATCCTGAGCAAGGGGAAGACGCTTTCGTTTCAGAACGTCATCCAGCAGCCCGCCGGAGAGGGTATACCGGAGGATAGCACCAAGGATGATGTTTTCCCGGATCTGGATGAAGCCCTCACCCGGCACATAAAAAAGGCCCTGGCCCTTTCCCGCGGCAAAATAAACGGCCCGGGCGGGGCCGCGGAACTGCTGAAAATAAAGCCCAACACGCTCCGAAGCAAAATGAAAAAACTTGGAATACCTTATGGCTGGAAAAAGTAAAATAGCGAAAAGCCCATATATTGTGCCCGCTCCCCAAAGCCCCCGGTTGTCCCGCCAACCGTAAACGTCTTGAATCCCATCCGTGGGACTCTTTCCGCACAGCACTCTCTCGCTTTCCTGACACGCCAAAATCATATGGCAGCTTCCGCGACAGGAGGGACATGCGCCATACATCAACATGTCCCCTTGATTTATTATATTTTTTAGTGTTTTCTATGGACTATCATACTGAACCTGGGGGAAAAACATGAAAAACCCGGATGCCGTGCAGAAAGTCCCTTCGTGCGCGGGATGCCCGCCCGACCCGCCCTGGCCGAAATACGTCGCCTTTATAACCTTTATCCCGTGGCCTTTTATCGTGGGCATGGCCGTTTATATCCTGTGGAGCACCAGCCGGGTCATGCTGGGGGTGTGGCTGGCGGCGTTTGTCCTTTTTTTCTTTCCGTTGCGCTACCTGGTCTGCGCGCCCTGCCCTTACTACGGGAAAAACTGTTCCACCATCATGGGCCGGCTGGTGCCACTGATGTTTGCACAGCGGCCGGGCACGCCTCTTGCCGTGGGCCTCTGGCTGGACATTGTCGCCTTTGCGGTCCTCTCGATGATTCCCGTGCCCTGGGCCTGGCGTCTGGGGGGTTGGCCCCTGACGGCGCTGTGGCTGGCCGTTTTCGCGGCCGCGCTTGCGTCCCTGGGATTGCTCGGCTGCCGGTACTGCCCCTTTTCCTACTGCCCCATCGGAAAGGCCGGCCGGGGACTGGCCCGTATTCTGGGACGCCCAGGGCCAATCCCGCCCGGAGGACCAGAAGGCCGGAAACAATAAAATACCGTTGTAAGAGACCCTGTTTATGCCCGGTGAAAAAATGAATATTCCTGAATCCCTGCTGGAAGTGCGTGAATACAACAATGAAGGTTACCGTCCCGTGGTCGATTACGGTGCCTGGCGGGTGGCCATTTTAAACTACAGCGGCGACCTGCTGCCGGAAAAGCTTGTATCCATGCAGCGCCACAACGAAACCGACGAGGTGTTTGTGCTGCTGGCCGGCCGCTGTATCCTGTTTATCGGGGAAGGCGGGGACACCACGGTAACCAGGGTGTTTGCCCAGGACATGAATCCGTTGAAGGTTTACAACGTCAAAAAAGCGGTGTGGCACACCCACACCCTGAGCAAAGACGCCATGGTGCTGGTGGTGGAAAACCGGGACACCACTTTTGGCAACTCCCCTTTCTGTCCCCTGAATGACGGCCAGTGCCGGGCGATTGTAGATATGACACGGGAGTTGTGGGGCGTCAGATAAAAAGTCGCAAGACTGAAAACCGCTTATCACAACAGGAGGTTGATAATGGAACACAAAACCACGGTTGCCATTGTCCGGACCGCCGATTACGCGGGCATTGACGAGGCGGTGGCCGATGCCCTCTCATTGATCGGGGCCGACCGTTACATCAGGCCCGGTGAAAATATCCTTTTCAAGCCCAACCTGCTGATGAGAATCCGCAATGCCTGCACGGAAAGCGACTTTCTTTCCGCCGTGGCCCGTTTTATCCGGCCCTTTAACACGAACCTGACGGCGGGTGACTCGCCCGGTCAGTTCCGGCACCGGGCGGCCAGCGTCATGCGCGGCGTGGGCATGGACGCCGTTCTGGAGGCCGAGCACATCGCCTATGCCGAGTTTGAATCCGGCGGGGTTCTG
>JBMORB010000095.1:0-3476 GCA_049320925.1 Thermodesulfobacteriota bacterium
TTGAACGGTCCATTATGGAACTGGTCCGACGCAGCCGTCATGAATGGACGATTTATACGGGACACTACGACCGGGAAAATACGTTTCCCGAATTCGGCCGGCTTCACGTGATCGAAGCCGGGCGGCTGTCGGTCCGGCGGGACATGGCCTCGGTGCTGGGCGTGGCCCTGGCAATCATGTGCCGGAAGCTCGACCTCAAAGGGCATGACGCCCTGGTGGTATGGTGCGACGGCATGGGGGACCTGATCACCTTTCGTAACAGGGACCTGCCGGTTTTCAACATCTGCAGCACGCCCTTGCGGGCCGTGTATGATCCCGCCTATGTCCGGCAGGCGCTGAAGGAAAGAGGACCTCTGGCGAGGCTGGCCTTCAGGGCGTTCCAGCTCGTGTTTGACCGCTTTGACCGCCTGGCGTGGCAACGGTACCGGGGGGTTGTCGCCACCAGCGCGGAGGTGAAAAACCGCATCGTGAAGGGCGGGCTGTACAAAGACGGGCCGGGCCTGCGGCTTTTTTATCCCGGCGTGGACTGGGGGGCCTTTGCCGGGGAAAAGACATATGATCCTTTTCTGCTGGTGCCGGGCCGGATCATGTGGACCAAGAACATCGAACTGGCCATCGGCGCCTTTCTGAAAGCCGGGATGCCCCGGCCATGGCGCCTGGTGATCGCCGGGTTCCTGGATGAGAAGAGCCGGGGGTATCTGGAAAAACTAAAGGCGCTTGCCCGCGGTTCCGAACGGGTTGCCTTTGAGGTTTCACCTTCGGACGAGAAAATGATGGATTTATACCGCCGGGCCTCGGCGGTGCTGTTTCCGCCGTTGAACGAGGACTGGGGCATCGTGCCCATTGAGGCCATGGCCAGCTCAAAACCCGTGATCGCCAACGCCGCCGGCGGGCCCGGAGAAAGCGTGATTCACGGCAAAACCGGCTGGCTGCTTGACCCGGACGTTCAGCAGTGGGCCGGGACCCTGGCGCGGCTGCCGGACAGCGGCGACCTGATCAGGACCATGGGGGAAAACGCCAGGGAGCACGCCCGGCGGTACGACTGGTCCCGGTTTGCCGAGGGCGTGGACGGTTCACTGGAAACATGGATGAAGGAAAGGTCATCGTGATGGAAGAAAACAACGCTTACCGGAAGTACATGACCGCGCAGGGCGCGCTGCTTCCCGACACCCGTTTTTCGATGCGGGAGATCATTTACCGGCTTTTTTTCCGCTTCCGGCTTTTTGCTTTTTGCGCCGTGGCTGTTCCGGTGCTTGCCCTGCTGATGGTTATCCTGACGCCGCCGACGTACAGGGCCACCGCCAAGATTCTGATCAAGTACAACGACTCGGTGTCCCCGTTTTTTGAAAACATCGCCTCTTCCCAGCAGCAGGTCATATCGGGCCAGAGCAGCGTGGAAATCATGCGGAGCATTCCCCTGTGCAAGCGGGTGGTCCGGGCCCTTGATCTGAAATCCTCGGACATGGCCAGGCCCGCCTACAAGATGGCGTTGTCCCGCCTGGCCTGGCCGCTTCGCATTTTCAGCCGGGGTGGCGCGAAAACGGAAGATGACAAAAACGCCGAGCTGGTAAGCCTGGCAGAAGGCCTCAAGGACACGATCACCCCCCGGCTGATTGAAAAAGGCAGCCGGGATCTGTTCGCCAAGGACGAGCTGATAGAGGTCGAGGTACGGTCGTTCAACGGCGGGAAGGTGGCGGATATCACCAACACCCTGTGTGACGAATTCATCAACGAATTTTATATGATTTATGAAAACGAGGCGGCTCAGGCGCATGAGCACCTGACCCATCTGATCGAAGTCACCCGGCAGCAGATCGCGGCGGATACAACGGCCGGCGGAAAGCTGACCAGCCAGGAGTGGGCGTCCACGGATATCAACGCGAACCCCATTGTTTCGGGCATCGCCCGGCAGGTGACGGAACTGGAAAACAAACTGTTCCGGCTCCAGCGTATTTACGCCCAGGACGCTCCGGAGGTGAAACACGCCGAGGCCGAGCTGAGCGACGCGCGGCAGCGGCTGGCCGAGCATAAGCTGACGGAGTCCGCCGAATCCGTTCTCAACAGCCTTCTGGAACAGAAAAGAAACGTGAACCGCACCCTGCAACTGTACCGGAACCGCCTGATTCCCATATCCGTGGTGGAGCGGGCGGTGCCCCCGGAAACTTCTTTTCTCACCGCCCTTGCCCGGTACGGGGTCGCGCTTGTGGGCGGCCTGATCCTGGGCGCCGTGGCCGGGTTTGTCCTGGTCATGTTTTTCAGCGCACTGGACCGCCGGCTTTATACACCGTGGGATGTTGAAAGGAACACCGGCCTCGGCGTCATCGGGAGCATTCCCGAGTCGGACCGGATCGCGGGCCGGCCCTTTTCATCGCCGGCCGACTTCCACGGCCCCATTGACAACACGATTGTGAACATGCTGGGCATGCTGGACCTGATGAGCGCCGATCGGGGGCGGGTACTGCTGATCACCAGCCAGGTCAGCCACGAAGGGAAAACCACCGTCGCGTTCCAGACCGCCACGGCACTGGCCCGGGACAAACGGGCCAAAGTGCTGCTGATCGACGCGAATTTCAGCAATCCGGATCTCAGCGATGGATACGCCGCCCTTCACGGGATGTCCCTGGAAAACACCTCTCCCCCGTCCAGGGGGGTGGCGGATGTGCTGCTCGGGGATCTGCCCATCGAAGACGTGATTGTTTCTTCTGACGGCCGGGGTTTCGATTTTGTGCCGTCCGGCGCCGACCGCTCCAGAAAACAGGCCGGATTCTACAAAAAGAGCCTGAAGAAGGCGTTTTCGACCCTGCGGGACCGCTATGACCTGGTGGTGGTCGATTCTCCCGGACTGCTCATGTCCGTGGATTCCTCGATTTTTGCGTCCGAGGCCGACAGCGTGGTGCTGGTGGCGCGGGCCGGCCTGACACGGATCGAGACGGTCAAGAACGCCGTCGCCATCCTGGAACGGGGAGGCATTCAACCCGTGGGCGTGATCCTGAACTTCAGAAAGTTCCCGGTACCCAAGGCATTGTACGGATAACATGCGTATGCAGCCCGTTGCCCCTCTTTCGCAGGCTTTAAAACCCCGCGGCCCCCTGGCCGGGGTGCCGGAATGGACTGCCGCCGTATTGCTGTGCCTGGGGCTGAGCCTCTCGCTGGTGGGTTCCATGGAGTTGAAGGGGATCTACAGGATTGCCCTGATCGGGGGGGCGCTGGGCATGGTGATGATCATTTACTTTCCCCGGCGCCGCATTTTGCTGGCCTGCGCCTGGGTGCTGGCCCACCCGCTGAGCATCGAAAAGGTTTTTTATGTGGGCCCGTCCATGGGGAGCCAGTTTTTTAATTTTTTTCCTCCGGCCATGGTGGTCTCGGCGTCCGATGTGGTCCTGGCCGCCCTGCTGATCGTGCTGGCGGCGGAATCGTTTTTGGGCGGCGGACGGTCCGTGTGGAAATGGCCGGCCGCCATGACGCCCTATGCTCTG
>JBMORB010000096.1:0-3454 GCA_049320925.1 Thermodesulfobacteriota bacterium
ATCGCCGTACATAGAATTCGATCTCGGTACCGACAGCGATTTCGGTTTGGATGGGGGCACCCTTGTCTGCGTTGCCGTTATGCCTTCGGGTCGGGCCCCAGGGTCAGGCTGAACCAGTTGGCAATCGGCTGAATATGCCGGACGAACCGGTAGGGCCAGGTGTAGACCACCCGGCCCCGGTTCTTTTTAATGGCCCGGCAGATCAGCTCCGCCGCGCGTTCGGGCGTACCCGTGGGCAGAAGATCGGAAAAGATGTTGCCCTTGACCTCGGTGCGGCATTGGGCCTCCAGGGGCGTTTTGACCGGCCCCAGGTAGACGGTGGTCACGCCGACGCCGTGGCGGGCCACCTCGGCCCGCAGTATCTCGGAAGCCAGGCCGAGCCCCGCCTTGGACGCCCCGTAGTAGCAGCAGCCGGCAATCGCGGTCAGGCCGGCCATGCTGGACACGTTGACGATATGGCCCCTGCGCCGCTCGATCATGGAAGGCAGGATCAGGTGGATCAGCCGCAGGGGCGACAGCAGGTCGATGTTCATCAGCCGCGCGCCCCTTTCCCAGGGGGTGCCGGCCATGGACTGGATGAACATGATGCCGGCGCAGTTGATCAGCACGTCCACCAGGCCGGAGTCGGCTTCGATCCGCCGGACCACGGCCGGAAGGCATTCCACGTCGGAGAGGTCGGCCGTGTAGGCATGGGTGGGAACGGTCAGCCGGCCGGCCATCTCCTCAAGCCCCTGTCCGTTGATGTCCATCATCGAGAGGCGCGCCTCTTTTTCACGGGCCAGCCGGAAGCAGAGCTCCCTGCCGATGCCGCTGGCCGCGCCGGTGATCAGGATGTGCATTTCAGGCTTCCCCCGGTTCCTTTATATACAGCATTCTGGCCAGTTTCTGCATGGGCATGCCCCGCCGGAAGAGCAGGAACTGGGCCAGCGCGATGAAAACCGGCACGCCGATGAGGTATCCCATCAGGATGCTGCCGGTGAGATCGCGCAGCCCCATGACCATCAGGGCCGCCACGATGGCCAGGCCCAGGCAGGCCACCCACTGGGCACCGAAGGAGGCGATGAGCAGCGGGACAGGGCCGGGGATCCGGTGGGCCGGCAGCGTGGGGTCCTGATGGGCTCCCTTGATGATGAAATTGACAACCGCGTAGATCAGCATGGGCGCGAAAAAGATGGCCATGCCCACCAGGGTCCACCAAACGTTGCTTTTGTAAAAGAAGGCGAGTCCCATGTGTTTGCCGGGTTCCCACAGTACGCCGTCATGAACCGAGGCGTCATAAAGAAACCGCTGGTAACCGGTGGTATCCCAGCCGCAGACCAGGATAAACCAGAACAGAATCCACGCCCACATCCAGTTGGCATGGGCCGCGTAGTAATTTTTTCGGCGGATAAACAGCCAGGTGATGTAGAACCCGAGAATCCCTTGGGTGATGTTGGTCACCGCGAACCCGCAGACCAGCCATGCCGGCAGGTCGGTGAAAGTCGTTGCCACCTGCATGGTCTCCCATTGAACAAACTGCCAGAGCAGGTAAATCCCGGAAGGCGCGAACAGGATGGAGAGAAAGAGCAGGGTGAAGGTATACCATTTGTTGTTAAAGGGCTTTTCTTCTTTTTCCAGTTGCCTGGCCGCGCAGGCGGCAAAACCGGCGCCAAAGGCATACGCCCATACCACATCGACCTGGACCATGACGGACCTCCTTGGAAAGGGGTTGGTTATTTCTGAACCTCTTGATCTGTGTCTTACTCTTACTCGTGCTCGTGCTCGTGATCGTACTCGTCCCTTCACTCCTATTCCGTTCTTGCTCCAGAAGAGGACGGTTTTTGATAACGATTAAGAGCAAGAGCACGATCAAGAGTACGACTATATTCTTCCTGAAATCCCCACATTCATTCCAGAAGCGACTGGAGCATCTCGGCGGCAGTCGGCTGGCCGGGTTTGTCTCCATCGATGATGGCGTCAATGAGTTTCCGGTTGCCCGCGATTTTTTCGATGACTTTTTCATCCATGGTGTACTGCCGGGCATGAACGCGGAGAACGGTTTGCAATGCCTTTATCAGCATGTCCCGTGACCCCCATGACAGGAAAACCTGTTCCATCATCTTCCCGTCACCATTGACCATCAGGTCGATGATGTTCGGGTCGTTTACCGCCCGGTCGATCATGGCTTCGTTGCGGCAATACTCCATCAGCCGGTTTTTGGTGATTGCTTTTACGCGTTCGGGATCACTCAGGATCGATTCAAACAATTTCCGGTCTTTTGATTTTCGGGCGGCCTGAACGTAATTGTCGCTTTGCACCATACGGCCCAGTTTTTCAAAGGTGTTGTACAGCATGTGCTTGCCCACGAAATTGACGAGAAAGGCCGGCAGAAGACCCCCCGGGTCTGAATAATACGTATAAATAAGGCCGGTCTTTTCCCGGGTGATATATTCAAAGACATAGCTGCCGCTGAACGCGGCCAGGCGCACCACGCCGTCAGGCACCGGCACGCCTGAATTCTGCACAAGACTCAGGTCCACAACACCCCGGGCCCTTTCCAGGTCGTAGACCGTGTCGGTCTTGACCACCAGGTCCCGGTCGTTGACCACTGGCAGGTCGAGAAGAATATGAAGGGTCCGGTTGTTTTCGTCGATTTCGCTGATCAGGGTGGCTTTTTCGCACATGTCCATCCACAGCGGCATGGCGTCCAGGTCCCGCAGCACCTGACCGAAATTTTCCGCCCGGGCGTCGATGACGCAGATGGCCTTGAATTGGAGCAGCTTGCTGCCCGGGTAGATCCGCTGATAGGTCTTGATATGGTTGCTTTCGTTGGTCAGTACCCAGTCGCTTTCAAGTCCAGCATGGGAAAGGGTTGGCAAAAACAGCAGAAGAAAAAGCACGGCAAAGGCCCCGGGTTTCCCACAGCGGCCTCGCATAAAGCCCGTCATCATATGCGGGCGGTGGAACTCAGTTTGCTTCTCTGCTTTGGTGTTGTCGAGGTGTGACATGCGAAAGCGGGCCATCCGGTCTCCTTTCTTGGCGGTGTTAAATATAATGTTGGTGCGGGCAAACCATCGGGTCAGCCCGAATTTTGCGTGTATTGATTCGGCAACGGATACAAGACGCGATCGGCACTTATGTGTAAGGTCCCACTCTGGTATCATGCGCATGAGAATACCGTTATCCAACCGGTTGCAGTATCCGGGAAAGTGCGTCCGTTAGAAAGGCCAGCCACTCTTCCGGGCTGGAAAGAGCGGCAAAGGCCGGTGTTTTCTTCGAAGCCATCAGATCCATGTGGGGCAGCAGGCTGGCCAGACCGATCACGATCAGCATCATCAGGGCAGTACTTTTTTCCGGGTCGGTGCGCCTGACGGCCCCGCTTTCCTGAAGCGTACGGAGCAGGGCCGTCATGGCGTCGAATTCGGCATACAGGTCCGGGCGTTTTTTTTTCAGGGCGCGGAGTGTAACAGCCCCT
>JBMORB010000097.1:0-3446 GCA_049320925.1 Thermodesulfobacteriota bacterium
ACCTGGCCCGGCGCCTTGCCGGCGTCACCGGCCGGGAGGTGATGATCGCCCCGCCCTTTACCGCCCTGACCACGGTCCGGGATGCCCTTCGCGGAAGCAGCATCGGCCTGGGTGCCCAGGACCTTTACTGGGAAACCCGGGGCGCCTTTACCGGCGAAATATCGGCGGAAATGCTGGTCGCCGCGGGATGCGGCCACGTGATCATCGGCCACTCGGAGCGCCGCCAGTTTTTTGGCGAAACCGACGAAACGGTAAATAAAAAATTAGGGGCCGCCTTAAAGGCGGGCCTGATTCCCGTGATGTGCATCGGTGAGACCGAGGCCCAGCGGGAAGAAGGGAAAACCTTTTCTGTGCTTGACAAACAGATTCGAAACGGGTTACAAGGGTTTGCTTTGCGGGATACGGGCGGCCTGGTGATCGCTTATGAGCCGGTGTGGGCCATCGGCACCGGCAAAACCGCCACCCGGGACCAGGCCCAGGAGGCCCACGCCTTTATCCGTTCCGTGGTGGAAAAACTGTTCGGAAAGGAGTTCGCGGCGGCCACGCGCATTCTCTACGGAGGCAGCGTCAAGCCCGCCAACATCGCCGACCTGATGGCCATGGAAGACATTGACGGCGCCCTGGTGGGCGGCGCCAGCCTGGAGGCGGCCACCTTCGCCGATATTGTGAAGTATTAAAGGAATAATTATGGCAACCATACTGATCACGATTGTTCACGTGATTGTCTGTTTCGCGCTGATTCTGATCGTTCTGCTTCAGACGGGCAAGGGAGCCGGCATGGGCGCCACCTTCGGCGGCGGCGGCAGCCAGACCCTGTTCGGCAGCTCCGGCGGCAGCACCTTTTTGAGCAAGGCCACCACCGGCGCGGCCGTGGTCTTCATGGTGACCTGCCTCGCCCTTGCCTATATTTCAACGCACCGGCAGCCGTCATCCATCATGGAAGACCAGGCCATTCCGGCGGCGGAACAGGCGACGGAGCAGCCGGCGGAACCCGCGGCACCGGTTGAAGTACCGGGCGGCGATACGGCACCTCAATAACTTTGCCGAAGTGGTGGAACTAGGTAGACACGCTATCTTGAGGGGGTAGTGGGGAGACCCGTGCCGGTTCAAGTCCGGCCTTCGGCACCATTTTCACTTTCGGGGATGCGACAACTTCTCGCATCCCCTTTTTTTTTGTCTGAAGTCACGGCGGTCTCAGACAATAGGGCTTTATTCAAATCAAAATCACTATCGGGACCGGTATCGAAATCGAAAAATGGTTTTTCTGCTTTCCGTCACCCCGGCCCCCGAGCCGGGGTCCAGTTAAAACCGATTTTTCCACCCCATTTATCCGAGTGCTTTTCTTGCCGCCAGGAAAAGTACACGGATAAAAAAAGAGGGGGATACTTTTTAAAAGAACCACCGTACATTAAATTCGATTTCGATACCGATAGCGATAGCGATACCGATCTGGATAAACAAACAATGGATGTCCCGTCATGATTAAAACCGTTTTTGGACAACAGTGACTCAGGATAATCCGTGACGCCTCCGGATATGTGCCGGTCGGGGATTGAAAGCGGGGCCGTGCCGTGCTATTTTTCACCTCATCAAGGAGAACATCATGCCCCTGTACCATGAAACCGCGCCGCCGGCTCACTGCGACCGGTGCCGCCACTACCAGGAAAACCCGGACCAGCCCCTTCCCTACGGATGCCGGGCCATGGCCTTCAAAGGCAGACGGCCGCCCGCCGACGTGGTGCTGGACACGGCAAACGGATCGTGCGTTTTGTTTGCTCCGAAAAAACCGGAAAAAAAATGAGCCTGACGGTCAGTGAAATCTTCTACAGTCTTCAGGGAGAATCCCTGCATGCCGGCCTTGCCTGCGGGTTTGTCCGGATGGCCGGCTGTAACCTGCGCTGTGCCTACTGCGACACCCGGTACGCTTACGAGGACGGCACGCTCATGGAGATCGGCGACATTGTCGACGACCTGGCCCGGTTCGAGTGTTCCCTGGTGGAGATCACCGGCGGCGAGCCTTTGCTCCAGAAAGAGACTCCCCTGCTGATTGAAAAACTTCTTTCCGCCGGCTACAGGGTCCTGCTGGAAACCAACGGAACCCTGGACATCAGCGTCGTTCACAGGGCCTGCGTCCGGATCGTGGACATCAAGTGCCCTTCTTCCGGCGAAAGCAAAAAAAACGACCCCAAAAACATGGACCGCCTGAACGATCACGACCAGGTCAAGTTTGTCATCGCCGACCGTGACGACTACCTGTTTGCAAGGCAGCACGCCCGGCGGATTTCCACCATCCCCGCGGACCATGTTCTTTTCTCACCGGTCCATGGCGTGCTGGACCCGGCGCTTCTGGGCCAGTGGATCCTGGAGGACCGGCTGGCGGTGCGGCTCCAGTTGCAGCTGCATAAAATCCTGTGGGGCAATGAAAGGGGCAGGTAATGTCCGGCAAGCCTAAAGCGGTGGTGCTTTCCAGCGGCGGCATCGACTCCACAACGGCCATGGCCATTGCCGCCTCCCGGGGATTTGACATATACAGCCTGACCTTTTCCTACGGCCAGCGCCACATTCACGAAATCTCGGCCGCCGGTGCCGTGGCGAAACATCTGGGTGCCGCCCGCCACCTGGTGCTTGAAACCGACCTGCGAAAAATCGGGGGCTCGGCCCTGACCGACGCCATTGCCGTGCCCAAAACCGGGCCCGTGGCCGGCGCCATTCCCGTGACCTATGTGCCGGGCCGGAACACCATTTTTCTGTCCTATGCCATGGCATGGGCCGAAACCCTGGGCACCGGGGACATCTTCATCGGCGTCAATGCCGTGGACTACAGCGGCTATCCCGACTGCCGGCCCGGGTATATCGAGGCCTTTGCCCGGGTGGCCAACCTGGGATCAAAGGCCGGGGTGGAAGGAAAAATCCGGTTTGCCATTCACACTCCCCTGATTCACATGACCAAGGCCGAGATCATTCGCGCGGGCGCGGCCCTTGGCGTGGACTACTCGCTGACATCGAGCTGCTACGACCCCTCTCCCGGCGGCCTGGCATGCGGCCTGTGCGACAGCTGCCGCATTCGCAAAAAAGGATTTGCCGAGGCCGGGGTGGCCGATCCCACGCGGTATGTCTGAAAGTGAATAAGGGGTCAAGGATTCAAGGGGTCCGGTGTTATTTCCCTGGTGACTCCGCCATCACCTTTTTCATCCATCCCGGGATCAACTGCATGTGGTTTTCTTGTATACCGCAACGACCATACCGGCACTTCACTTGAACCCTAGACCCCTTGAACCCTTTTAATCTCTTTTACAGGTACACCTCCGGCCTCGCCCTGCTTTTCTCAATCGCCCGGATTCGATCCGCCACCGGCGGGTGGGAATAGTGAAGCATCACATAAAAGGGATGGGGCGTCAGGTGGGTCATGTTGTCCGCGGAAAGCCGCTTCAGTGCCCCGATCATGG
>JBMORB010000098.1:0-3444 GCA_049320925.1 Thermodesulfobacteriota bacterium
CGGCCAGCCACTGTTTCATGGCCCCGATGCGGCGCCGAATAGTGCCGGCATTCTGATAACCTCGCTCAATCAGGCGTTCCAGCAAGGTTACATTGCCCTGCATGAACTCCACCACCCGTTGCCTGCTCAACCGGATGGCGGCGGCGGCGGCCGAGCGCTCCGCCGAAGCGTTGGTCAACTCAAAGGCCTGTTCCACGGTGAGGTCTTCGGCGCTTTCCAGTTCCAGAATACGGCCGGAAAACACGTTTTTCTTGCCTTTTTTCTCCACCGTGAGCAGCCCCTGCTGAATGGCCGCGTAAGGAATCATGTTCACCAGGTCCCGCATGGTAATGCCGGGCCGCCGCCGGCCGAAAAACCGCACCAGCACGGACTCGGGCATGTCCAGTGGCATGGTTCCCGTGGCCGCGGCAAAGGCCACCAGGCCCGATCCGGCGGGAAAGCTGATGCCCACGGGAAACCGGGTATGGGAGTCGCCGCCGGTGCCCACGGTGTTGGGCAGCAGCATGCGGTTGATCCAGGAATGGATGACCCCGTCTCCGGGCCGGAGCGCAATGCCGCCCCGCTGGGTGAAAAAGGCGGTCAGATTGCCGTGCATGTCACGGTCGGAGTCCGTGGGATAGGCGGCGGTGTGGCAGAAAGATTGCATCACCAGATCCGCGCCAAAGGAGAGACAGGCCAGTTCCTTCAGCTCATCCCGGGTCATGCTGCCTGTGGTATCCTGGGAGCCGACGGTGGCCAGGACCGGTTCGCAGTATTCGCCCGGCACCACCCCGGCCTTGCCGCAGGCCCTGCCCACGATCTTCTGGGCCTGGGTAAAACCGCGGCCGGCGGGTTCCGGCCTGGCGGGCACGGCAAAAATCGCCAAATCGCCCAGCCCGGCAACCCGCCGCGCGTTGTGGGTCAGGGTCCGGCCCACGATCAGGGCAATCCGGCCCCCGGCCCTCACCTCGTCCAGCAGCGCCGGCGACTTGAACGCAAACCGGGCCGCCTCAACACCGGTGGTCTCGTTGAAAACCCTGCCTTCGCGGGGAAACACGGAAATGGTGTCGCCATGCGCAATGGCTGATACGTCGCATTCGACGGGAAGCGCCCCGGCGTCTTCGAGAGTGTTAAAAAAAATGGGCGCGATTTTGCCGCCCAGCACCACGCCGCCCCGTCGTTTGTTGGGCACATGGGGAATATCCTGGCCGATATGCCAGATCAGGGAGTTGGCCGCCGACTTGCGCGACGACCCCGTGCCTACCACATCCCCCACAAAAGCCAGGGGCAGGTGCCGCTGTTTCAACGCGGCAATGGCATCCAGAGGCTTTTCATACCGGCTCTGAAGCATGGAAAGCGCGTGCAGCGGAATGTCGGACCGGGTGCCGGCCTGACCGGCCGGCGAAAAATCATCGGTGGTGATCTCGCCGTCCACGCGGAACACCGTCAGTGTGATCTTTTCCGGAACCGGCGGCCGGTCCAGAAACCACCGCCCCTCCTGCCAGGCGGTGACCACTTTTTCCGCCTGCGGATTTTTTGCGGCCTTTTCCATCACGGTTCGATAATCGTCAAACACGAAAACAGCCCGGGCCAGTTGTTCCGCCGCCAGGGGGGCCAGGGTGGGGATATCAAGAAATTCTATTAAAAGCCGAATGTTATACCCTCCCAGCATGGTGCCCAGCAGTGCCACCGCCGTTCCCACGCTCACCAGGGGCGACGTTTTCTCCTGCCGTGCGACAGCACCCAGAAACGCTGCCTTTATTTTTGCGGCCTCATCCACGCCCGGGGGCACCCGATGGGCCAACAAGTCCACCAGCAGGGTCTCCTGTCCGGCCGGGGGGTGCTCCAGCATATCACACAGGGACCGGGTCTGCTTTTCGGTCAGGGGCCGGGCCGGAATACCTTTGGCCAGGCGCTCTTTTTCATCCGCCAGATAGCGTTCCAGCATCTTTACTCCATTTTTTCAAAACGGGTTTGTAGGGTTTTTTGCACTTGCTCGGCACCGACAAAAAACGGGCTTAATTATACCGGCCCGCCCGGTTTTTACAAGATTTATATTGACATCAACCGGACCGTGCACTATTGTAATTCCTTTATTCAACCGGGAAAAACTTGACAGGCACATGTGTAAGCCTTTTGATGACCAACAACATTGGAAAGGAGAGCATTAACGATGAGTAACCTGATTGCACCGCATGGCGGTAAGGGTTTGACGGTCTGTCTTCTGGAAGGCAGCGCGAAAGAGGCGGAACTGAAAAAGGCCGCCGGGCTGAAGAAAGTCCCCTTGAGCCCCCGGGCCAAGGGTGACCTGATCATGATCGGCATCGGCGGGTTTTCCCCGCTGACCGGTTTTATGACCAAGGCCGACTGGAAGGGCGTCTGCGACAACTTCCTGCTGGCTGACGGCACCTTCTGGCCGGTTCCGGTCTGCCTGGACGCAGCCAAGGATCTGGCCGGCTCCATCAAGGTCGGTGAAGAAGTCGCCCTGGTGGACCCTGAAAACAACGAAATCATGGCCACCATGAAGGTCACTGAAAAATATGAGATGACCGAGGCGGACAAAAAATACGAATGTGAAAAGACCTTCATGGGCGAAGGCACCCCCACGGCGGCTGACTTCTGGAAAATCGCCAAGGATGACCATCCCGGCGTCCAGATGGTCATGGCCCAGAAGGAAATCAACCTGGCCGGCCCGGTCAAGGTCCTGTCCGAAGGCGAATACCCCGTGAAGTACAAGGGCATTTATCACCGCCCCGCCGAGTCCCGGAAGATCTTCGAGGAAAGAGGATGGAGGGAAATCGCGGCCCTTCAGCTGAGAAACCCCATGCACCGCTCCCACGAGCACCTGTGCAAGATCGCCGTTGACGTGTGCGACGGCGTTTACATTCATTCCCTGGTGGGGAACCTCAAGGCCGGCGACATCCCGGCCGAAGTCCGCGTCCGGTGCATCGACGCGCTGGTAAAGCACTACTTTGTGGAAAAGCATGTCGTTCAGGGCGGCTATCCCCTCGATATGCGCTATGCCGGTCCCCGGGAAGCCCTGCTTCATGCCACCTTCCGTCAGAACTACGGCTGCTCCCGCATGATCATCGGCCGTGACCATGCCGGCGTGGGCGACTTCTATGGCATGTTTGAAGCCCAGACCATCTTCAACAAGATCCCGTATCCCAAGGAACCGGGCAAGGCCCTGCTCTGCACGCCCCTGAAGATCGACTGGACTTTCTACTGCAACAAGTGCGACGGCATGGCCTCCCTGCGGACCTGCCCCCACTCCAAGGAAGACCGGGTTATGCTTTCAGGAACCATGCTTCGCAAGGGCCTTTCCGAAGGCACCAAGATTCCCGATCATTTTGGCCGTGAAGAAGTTCTCGACATTCTGCGCGAGTACTACGGCGGGCTGACCGAAAAGGTCGCCATCAAGACCCACAAGGCCGCCACCGGCAATTAATCGGTTGCCTGCGGGCT
>JBMORB010000099.1:0-3427 GCA_049320925.1 Thermodesulfobacteriota bacterium
TGAAGAAAAACCTTTTTCGTGCTTTTTTCAATCTTCGTGATCTTCGTGTTGACACACCCTGCCGCTTGAGTCGGTCGGGCGCAGTGAAACCCGAAGGACACGAAAAAGGGGTTGCGGGCTCGACGAACGTAAAAGATCAGACCTGTCAGGGAAGCATTCAGATGGCATCGAATTTGAAGGGGAGCGGAATCGCTCCCCTGGAAATTATAAAAAAATATTACGCTTTGAAAAGCCGGGCATTTGATGCCCTGGTAACCCACAGTTCCCTGGTGGCCGAAAAGGCGCTGAAAATCGGCCGGGCCGTGCTCCACATGAATCCCGACCTGCAGTTTATTCAAGAGGCGGCCATGCTGCACGACATCGGCATCATTCGGGTTCACGCGCCGGACATCGGCTGTACCGGTGAGGCGCCCTATATCTGTCATGGGGTCCTTGGCCGCCGGATGCTGGAGGAAGAAGGACTGCCGCGTCATGCCCTGGTGTGCGAACGTCACGTGGGCGCCGGCATCACCGCCGAAGAAATCACGGCGGCCGGGCTGCCGCTGCCGGTGCGGGACATGCGGCCGGTTTCCATTGAAGAGATGGCGGTGGCGTACGCGGACAAGTTTTTTTCCAAAAACCCCCGGGCGCAAAACGCGGAAAAACCCATCGACGAAGTTCTAAAGGAAATGGAACGCTACGGACCGGCCCAGGTGGAGCGGTTCCTGTCCTGGGTGAAGCTGTTTGAGCCCGGCATGATCTGAGGTTGCAGGGAAGGGAATCCATTCCGTGCTGGTTGAAAACCTTAAAAAATATCTGCGGTTCTATTTTATCACCGACGACGGGGGCGGGCCGGCTCCGCTTGAACAGGTGAAAGCGGCCATCCTCGGCGGCGCCACCATGATTCAGTACCGCAACAAGGCTTTTGATTCCCGGTTTTTCGAGGAGGCCGAGGCCATTTTGCGCCTGTGCCGGGCCAACCGCGTTCCCTTTGTGGTCAATGATAATCCGGTGCTGGCCCGTGCCCTGGGCGCCGACGGCGTTCACGTGGGCCAGGCCGACGGCAGCCTTGAGACAGCCCGGCGCATCATGGGGGAAAACGCCCTGGTGGGGGTGTCGGTCTCCACGCCCGGCGAGCTGGAAATGACGCCGGTGCAGTTTTGCGATTACATCGGCACCGGCCCGGTGTTTGCCACGGCCACCAAGAAAGACGCCGGTGTCGTCATCGGGCTGGCCGGGCTGAAGGACATGGTGGACCGGGCCGGGGTCCCGGTGGTGGCCATCGGCGGGATCAACGCCTCCAACGCCGCCTCATGCCTTTCGGCCGGGGCTTCGGGTGTGGCCGTGATCACCTGCGTGTCCCGGGCCTCCGATCCGCTTGAAGGGGCCCGGTCCCTGGCAGGGGCCTGCGGTATTCAAAAATTTCCGGACAGGCTTGACGCCCCGTGGGACGATGAGTTTGCCCTGATTGACAGGCTGCTGGCCCATGATGAGCGCGGCAAGGATGCGGCGGCCCGGGTGCTGAAAGTGGGGCCCGGGGATGACGCGGCCGTGCTGCATGCTTTGAAGTCGCCGGTAATCACCACCGACGCCCAGGTGGAAAATGTCCATTTTTCATTTGGCTGGCAGCGGCCCCGCGAGGTGGGACAAAAGGCCGTGGCCGTTGCCCTGAGTGATCTGGCCGCTTCCTATGCAGCGCCCCGGGCGCTTTTTGTCAACCTGACGCTTCCGCCTGACGCCCCGGAGTCCATCGCCCTGGAGCTTTATGACGGCCTGAAGGCCGGGCTGACCACTTATGACTGCGTGCTGGCCGGAGGCAATATATCCGGAGGCCCGGTCGTGGCACTGGACCTGTTCGCGGTGGGGGAGGGAGGGTCCGGTTTCTATCCGGCCCGTTCCAATGCCCGGCCGGGTGAGGATCTTTACTGCACCGGTCCGCTGGGCCGGGCCCGGGCCGGGCTTCTGTCCCTGCAGGCCGGGCTTGGCGGGTTTGATTCCCTGGTGTCGGCGTTCAAGTTTCCCAGGGCCCGGTTCGACGCGGCCGCCGTGCTGGCCGGCCACGATGTGCGCTGTGTCATGGACATCAGCGACGGCCTGGCCGGTGACGCGCGCCATATCGCCGAGGCATCCGGTCTCACCATTTTTTTTGATGTGGATCCCGGTGTTTTTGCCGAAGACCTTCTCTTGTTCTGCGACCGGACCGGCAACCGGCCCGATGAACTGGTTTTCACCGGCGGTGAAGATTACGAACTGCTGTTTGTTTGTCCGCCGGAAACCGCGAGGCGCATCGGCGGGGTCATTCCCGTCTGCCGGCTGGGACGCTGTGTTTCTTATGACGGGGTCCGGCTGCGCGGTCTTCCTTCGGGCGCGGCCGGCTTCCAGCATGGCGCGCACAAGCCCGGCCGGGGGCCGGCATGAGTGCGAATTCATCGGACAAACCCAGGGTGGTGGTGCTGTGCGGCCCCACGGGAGTGGGCAAAACCGGTCTTTCTTTAGACCTTGCCGAAGCGTTCGGCGGCAACATCGTGGGCGCTGATTCCATGCAGGTCTACCGGCATATGGATATCGGAACGGCCAAACCCGCGCCGGAGGAGAGAAAAAGGGTTCCCCACCACATGATCGACGTGGCCGACCCGGATGAGGACTTCAGCGCGGGCCGTTATGCCCGGATGGCCCGGGAGATCATTGTCGAGCTGAATCAGGCCGGCGTGCTTCCCGTTCTGGTGGGCGGCACCGGGCTTTATATCAAAGCCTGCCTCCACGGCCTGTTTCGAAAACACTCGGCGGACACCGCCATTTTAGAGAGGCTCGCCGGGGAGGCAAGGGAGCAGGGAGTTCTGGCCCTGCATGAGCGCCTGAAGGTATGTGATCCGGACACCGCCGGCCGCGTTCATCCCAACGACCTGTTCCGCATTGTCCGGGCCCTTGAAATATTCGAGTCCACGGGTCTTCCGGCCTCCGGCCACCGGCAGGCCCACCGGTTTGCCGATGATCCTTTTGACGCGTTGAAGATCTGCCTGCACATGGAGAGGCGGGCGCTTTACGAGCGTATCAACCGCCGGGTGGACGCCATGATGGCCGCCGGTTTTGAGGATGAGGTGCGGGGTCTGCTTGCCAGGGGGTATGGTCCGGATTTAAAATCCATGCAGTCCATCGGGTATCGCCACATTTCCGATTTTCTGGCCGGAACGGTTCCCCGTGAAAAGGCGGTGGAAACCATGAAACAGGACACGCGCCGCTATGCCAAGCGCCAGGAAACCTGGTTCCGGGCCGATCCGGACATGGTGTGGGTGGACAAAAAAGAAGGTTTAGAAAAAGCCGTTTTTCTGATAGAGAAGTTTCTGCGTTATCGAGGAGATAAATAAGGACTTACCCTGCCATGAAACAGTTTTATTCCACCGGCCGCGTTCTCGCGCTTCTGATCTGTATAGCCGTCTTATGCGCGGCG
>JBMORB010000100.1:0-3422 GCA_049320925.1 Thermodesulfobacteriota bacterium
AAAGCCACCTGCTCACTTCTTCGGCGGAAATGCCGGGCGGCACGCTCTGCTCGACCATTTTCAGCAGGTTGGAGTGGACCCGCGTCATCAGGGTAAACCCGGACACATGCCGGTGGTTGTCGTAGTGGGCGATGTTGATGACCAGGGTGCCCACCATTTCCCGGTTTTCAAAACAGTAGGCAAGGCCCTGTTGAAGGTAATGGATGAACACCTCTTCCGGCGGCAGCCCTTTTACCCCCTGCTGCCAGCTTTCGATGGTCTCGACAAACGTTTCAAAGGCGTCCTGGATCACGGCTTCAAAAAGCGCGGCCTTGGTGGGGAAAAAGTGGTGAATGCGGGAAAAATCGAATTTGCCCGCCTGGCCGATCTGCCGGATGGTGGCGCTGTCGTAGGGCCGGGTGGTAAACACCCGGCGGGCCGCGTCCAGGATTCTTTTTTTCGTGATTTCGCCTCTGGGCAGGGGCGCTTCCTGCTGTTTTTTGGCCGCTGAAGCGGACCGGTCCGGCGGGAGAACAGGCGTTTTCGGCCACCGGGCCATATACTCGGCCGGCACCGCGGCCTTGCCTTTGGACAGCACGTCCAGCACCGGGATAAAAAGCCCGGCCAGGGTGTTTTTCACCCAGTCTTCATAATCTTTATCATTTACACCAAGGGTTTTTTGATGAAAGGCCCGGCCCCCGATAAAATGGACGGCCACCAGCATGAACACAATCATGAACATGGCGGTCTCCTTGGCCGGCGCCTGCTCCAGAATATGATCGGCCACCAGGGACAAAACCTTTTCATGCACCCGGGCCATGCGGTCCACGCCCGGAAGCGGTGTGTCCGGATCGACCATCTCCACGGCGTTTAGCAGCATCACCCGGTAGGCATCGGGCCGGCGCAGCCCCTGGCGGAGAATGCCTTCCAGATAAACGGCTTTGCGCCTGTCGGCCCCCATGGTCTGAAGCCGGCTGAAAAATTCAGGGTGGCCCTCCAGGATTTCGTTCTGAATTTCCATGGCCACCTCTTCGAACAGGGCCTCCTTTGATTTGAAATAATGAATCACCAGGGGATGGGGCACGCCGGCTTTTTCGGCAATGGCCCGAATGCCGGCCGCCTGAAAGGAGGAGGTGGTAAAGACCTCCCGTGCCGCCTTGAGTACCCGCCGGCGGGTGGCAATCCCCTTGGGGCCGGGCCCTTTTTTGGAGGCCGGTTTTGCGGTTTTTTTTCTGGTCGGCAAGGCAGGCCGCTTTCGTAAAAGGTTTTTTTTGAATTTTTTTACCGGATGTACCGTAGCATGAACGAAAGATCGAGTAAAGAATTTACCGGGTGTGGATTTTTTCTTGACATTCCCACCCGCACGGGAGGATAATGTTTTTTACCGATTGTGGATTTTGCAGTCTGCCTGTTTTTTTAATGCCCGCGTGATGAAAAAGGAGGTACCCCATGTCTTATCCGGACAGGAACAATCCTTATACCTTTAATCCTTACGTGGAGTGGCGGAAAAAGGTTGATTATTACCAGGCAGACCCGTTCGTCCAGAAGATGATTAAAGTGTTTGCCGGGGAAGAGGCCAAAAAGGTGGATGCCGAGGCCCGGGCGTTTTCAAAAAAGGCATCCTTTCGCTGGCGGGACCTTACCGAGAGAATTGCCACGCCGGATAACCGGCCCCACATGATGCACTACGACGGCCACAAGAACCGCATCGACCGTATTGTCCGGCCCTATGAAATCGAGGTCATGGAAAAAGAGGTGTTTGCCGAGGCGTGGTTTTCCCCGAAAACCTCTCTGTGGACCCGGTTTATCAAGCTTTACCTGCTCAGCCAGAACTCCGAAGCCGGCCTGGTCTGCCCGCTGATCTGCACCTGGGGAATGGTGGACCTGCTGGAAAAATACGCGGACACGCCCGAGACCCGGCATATTCTTGCGCACACCCGGGACGGCATCAACGGCGAATTTGCCGTCGGGGCCCAGTTTGTTTCCGAGATTCAGGGCGGGTCCGACGTGCCCGCCAACCTGCTGGAGGCGGTTGAAGAAGACGGCCGGTGGCGGCTTTACGGCACCAAGTTTTTCTGCTCCGCGGCTCATGCCGACTATTCGGTGGTCACGGCCAAGCCCAAAGGCTCCCAGGAAGTGGCCCTGTTTGTTATTCCCATGTGGCTTGACGGCAACAGGGAAAAGGAGATTCGCAACGGCTTTACCATTGACCGCCTCAAGTGGAAAATGGGCACGGTGGAGCTGCCCACGGCCGAGATCACCTTTAACGGCGCCGCGGCCTACCCGGTGGGGCCGCTGAACCGGGGCGTGGCCAATGTGGTGGGCATTGTGCTCACCTGCTCCCGCCTGGCCCTTTCCATTGGATCGGCCGGCGGCATGGCCCGGGGCCTGCGCGAAGTGGAGAAATACGGCGAGTTCCGCACCGCCTTTGGTATCACCTTAAAGGATTTCCCCATGATGGCGGCCCAGTACCTCAGGAACGCCGGCTCTGTCCGGCGCACCATTGCCGGCAACTTCAAGGTGTATAAAGCCTTTATCGAGCTTCCCGGCGGTCTTTCCGTGGGCCTGGACACAGGGGGCCTGTCGGTCAGTTCAAAGGCGGATGAACCGCCGGAGCTGAGAAAACATCGCTTTGACGTCCGGCAGCTGGTGCTGTTGCAGAAAATCACCGTGGCCAAAGATGCCATCGACCTGTCCCGCCTGGGCATCAGCGCCTTTGGCGGCCACGGCGTGATGGAGGATTTTTCCAGCTTTCCGCGCATGTTCCGGGATGGCATGGTCAACGAACTGTGGGAGGGGCCGCGCAACGTGCTGTTGACCCAGCTGTTTCTCGATTTTCAAAAGGTCCGCGGCTGGTATCCGCCGAATGAGTTTGCGGGCCGAATCCTGAAAGGGGCCGATGAACCCCTGGTCCGGGGTTTTGCGAAGGAGCTGGAAGAGATCCTGGAAACGCCCCACCTGTTTGACATGGATGAAAAGACCATTACCGTCTGCGGCCAGTGGGACGATTTCTGCGAGCGGTTTTTTCACGCCTACCAGGATCTGGCGTTGGCAGAGGCGGAAGCTGCCGGATAACCGGGAATAAGAGTGAAAACCAATTCGATACCGATACCGATACCGATAGCGATTTCGATTTGGATAAACAACCGGCGATTGGTCCTGCCATGATTAAAACCGGTTTTGGACAATAATGATCGAAGATAATTAGTTCAGAGGAAACACTTTTTATGGAAACACCGCTGCAAGCCATGGCGCGAATGAAAGCCGGCCCCCGGCCGGTCATCGGGTGCCTGCCGCTCTATCCGCCGATGGAACTGATTCACAGCATGGGCCTAGCCCCGGTGGTGCTGTGGGGCCTTTCCGATGCCGTGCCGCAATCGCCGGACGCGGACCGGCATATCCAGAACTATGCCTGTTCCGTCTGCCGCCGCCTGACCCAGTTT
>JBMORB010000101.1:0-3416 GCA_049320925.1 Thermodesulfobacteriota bacterium
TGAAATCGCTTTCCACCTCCACATCCAGGGCCGGCAGGCCGGTGTGGGACGATGCAGCGGCCTGCGCGCCCACGGTCTCTTTAAACACGGAAACGATGTGGCCGGTCAGGTCGGCCAGTTTCTGATCGCTGTGGCTTCTGGCCTCGCCCCGGATGGTTACGGAGGGCGGCACGATGTTGGTGGCAATGCCGCCCTCGATCAGGCCGATGTTGAAGGTGGTCTCCTCGTCCACCCGGCCGGGGGTAAGTTTTGCCAGGGCTTTGGCGGCCACGGCAATGGCGTTGACCCCATCCTCGGGATGGGCCCCGGCATGGGCGTCCTTGCCCTGCACCACAAAGCAAAACTTGTTGGCTGCCGGGGCCCGGGTCACGATGCCCGCCGTGTCGGCCGCGTCCAGAACGTAACCGTTTCTGGCGGCAAAAAGCGTGGTGTCCAGGTGTTTGGCGCCCACCAGGCCGATCTCCTCGCACACGGTGATCACCAGGTCAACGGGGCACACCGGCCCGCCCTGGGCCCGCACCACCCGCAGGGCCTCGATAATGATGGCAATGGCGCTCTTGTCGTCGGCCCCCAGAATGGTGTTCCCCCGGCTGGAAAACACGCCGTCGGTCAGCACGGGATCAATGCCCGCCCCCGGCGACACAGTGTCCATGTGGGCGCACAGCAGCATGGGCTCGATGCCGGGGTCTCCGGCGAACCGGACGATCAGATTGCCGCTGTTTCCCCCGATCTTGGCCCCGGCGCCGTCCACTGTGGCGGCTCCGCCCATGCCCTGAAACAGGTCGGCCAGAAACGCGCACACCGCCTTTTCATTCCTCGATTCACTGTCGATTTTCACCAGCGACACAAACGTATCGGCCAGCCTTTTTCTGTTGATCATGAACCTGCTCCCAAACCGTCCGGCGCGCCTGATGCAAAATCTTGTTGACTTCACAAGCGCCAGTCATTAGCTTTAACCACGTGATGCGGAAGTGCGCAGCGTTCTGGTGATGCTCCCGGACTTCAAATCCGGTGTGGGGCGCTAACACCGTCCCGGGTGGGTTCGATTCCCATGCACTTCCGCCATAACTTATTGAAATTGTTTCGTGTTGTGTTTGAAAAAACTATTCCGAAACTATCCCAAATGCTGAAGCACCCGCCTCAGTATGCAGGGAGTATATCCGGGAATCCTCCCCGGCGCAAGCCTCGGCAGTTCTTATAGCCGGGGCTTTATTCATCGGCATTCGTAGGCTTCCCGCTACACAATCGCTACCCGCACCATCAGCCGGGCAGGTCTCTACCCTGCCCGGCTTCCCCACCCTCCTTTAATCGGGAAAGCCCGCGCCGATGCGGGCAGGGCCGCCTCCGTGCGGCCCGTTGCCCGTCCGCCCCTACGTGCTGGGGATACAGCGGCCCGGCTCCGTCCGGGTCGCGTCCGGCCTTGTGGGCTTTCCAAAGCGCCCCGTTTGCAGACCAGTGCCGGGCGAATCACTCCTAGCTGCCCCCATTACGGTTTATCGCTTTCACTTCTGCCGTCCCCGGCTCATGCCGCCGGGTAAAAAACCCAAAAAATGATTACCGTATTCTTATTTGGCGAATAAGATTTTTCTTGACATTGATATTCTTTTAGAATACGTTTGGAGTAAAAAGAGTTTTTAAAACGAAAAGGGGGTCAGATTATGGCAAGGCAAAAAGCGCAAGAATCAGCAACGAAAATTTCATTTAATGTCCCCGATGAGATTCTGGAAAGAATTGACCGCTTGGCAGAACAAGCACAGATCGATCGAACAAGGCTGATCATCAACATTCTCGACGAAACATCGAAAACTTTGGAGTTCACCGGCAAGGTCGGTTTGTTTCAAGTAAGCCTGCTGATCAGAGACATGAATGATTTTATCAAGGAGACTTGGGCAAAAAGCATAAAAGCAAAAAAGATTGAACTTCGATAATCGAAGAGCCAAGCACCTCTCCTCGGCAAAGGTTGTTGTGCTTGGCTCAGGGTATGAGGGCCTCTCGGCGCACTCATGCGCTTAGTGTAGCATAACAGCATAGTGTGTCAATGAGGCTCTCCAGAAAATGGAGGGCTTTTTTTATGGCTTCAAGTTGTGCTCCGTCGGTTCAGGCCGGATTACCCCGGCCCCATGCTTGTACATGTCGCATATTTTCCCAGAGGGGCCAGAATATCCAGGATAGTGGTCAGAATTGGGATTATTTAGAGGTTAACGAAAATTACACAAAGCTGAAATCTGGGGTTCAGCAGGGACAGGAAACACCCGGCGGGAAACGGGGGAAAATTACCGGGTTCACAGATGCTGCCCGTAGTCGCATGATTCAACGCATGGCCTCCCTTAAACAATATCCCTCTTTCTGGCAGGACTTTACTTTTTCAGATGATGTGATGACAGGCAGGACAGCGGCTGAACGCGCGGAGTTTAGCTCTTACTGTATGAAAGAGTTTAAAAGAGCTATTGAAAAGCGGTTCAAGATTTGGGGGTTCTGGCGGCGTGAATGGGAAAAAAGAAAGTCCGGTACGCTTAAAGGTGAATCGGTTCCCCACTTCCACGTGTTGTTGGGTGGAGATCGTATTTCGGAACGGAATTACCGTTCTATCTGTGTTCAGTTGGCGTCTTTGTGGGTCAGTATCACAGGCACAAAAAACGAATCTGCTTTAAGGGTGGCCCTTAATCCCAAGTCTTACCGCTGGCTGACTAATAAAAAAATGGCGCAAAGGTATGTTTCCAAGTACGTGGCCAAGAGAGCGCACCACATGAAGTGTTCTGACTGTGGGTATGTTTGGTTGAAAGAGAAACCCCCTAAAATCTGCCCATGCTGTGGGAGTGATAAAATTGACAAGGATATAATTTCCCTTGGGCGTTACTGGGGAAAAATCGGGAAACCTGAATTTGCCGAAACAAAAACGGTCCTGCTGACAAATCACGAATCCCTCATGATCAGGCGGCTTTTCCGGCGTATGGTTAAAAGCCCACATCTTCAAAAACTTTTTAAATGCAGGTATGCCGGGGGATGGCTCTTAATAAACCGGGAAACCGTTCAAAGGATGCTTGATTATATTCTTGATGAAATATTGCCGATACCGGCCACTTGAGGGTTTGTTAATTCATGGAATTGACCTTACAGACTCCGCGTGTTAATTTTCATGCACTATCCTCAGGAGGGTTTTGCATGAAAGGGTCAATCCATTATCGAAAAGATGCCGGGTGGTGGTTCGTCCTTTGGTATGATCCGGCCACACAAAAAGGCGAAAAGATTGTGTGGTATAAAAACCTAATAAAATCAATATGCTTTATGAGTTCGATTCCCATGCACTTCCGCCATAACTTATTGAAATTGTTTCGTGTTGTGTTTGAAAAAACTATTCCGAAACTATCCCAAATGCTGAAGCACCCGCCTCAGTATGCAGGGAGTATATCCGGGAA
>JBMORB010000102.1:0-3396 GCA_049320925.1 Thermodesulfobacteriota bacterium
AAATGGCTTTGGCCCGGGCCCGGCAGAACCGTTGCCGATTGGCAATTGCCCGGGACAGCAACCGCCCATCAAAACGGCTGCTGAAACGACACCTTTACACCCACACCGTCGCCCGCCGGCACGAACCCCGCGCCGATGGACCGCAGACCCTTCATGAAAACGCCGGTCCGTTGCCGGTTGTACTTATGGGCCGCCGATACCGAGCCGTAGACGTTGCCGCCGTAAAACCCCAGCTCCACCATGGAAAGCACCGCGCCCAGAGCCTCCTGGTCCTTGTCAAACGCCTCCCACGCGGCCAGGATCATGGCGCCGTTGAACAGAAAAGAAATCAGCGCGTCCTGGTACCGCCCGCAATATAGATAACCGGCACCCGGCACCACCGCCAGGGCACCGGCCAGGCCCGGACGTTTCATTGAAGCCAACAGTCCGTCATCATCATAACGGGCCTGTTCCAGCGCCCTGAGCATCTGCCTCACATGCAGGCGTTCCTGGCCGGGTGGAGAAATCCGCTGGAAACTTTCCATGGCGGCAGCCAGATCTTCTTCTGCCAGCACCGGGGCGGTCTCAAGATAACTCCATGCGGTTTCATAGAAAACCCGTTCATGAATCGCCGGGTCATCGTAATTCTCCGCCAGCCGCGTCATCATTGACAAAGCCAAAGACCGCCTTCCCAGGGCCACATGACAGCGCCCGGCCATGAATCCGGCCTCCGCCCGAAATCCAGTGTCCTTCCCCTCCGCATACAGCTTTTCAAACCGTTCCAGGGCCGCTTCGACTTCCCCCTTTTCAAAAAAGGCGCGGGCAATCTGAAAACGGGCATATTCGGCCCGCTCGCTGTCCGGAAAAAAATAAAGAAAGGTTTCGTATGCGGTGGCGGCCCGGTCATATTCACCGGAGGAGAAAAAATGGTCTCCCAGACCGATCTGCTGATCCGCTGATATGGTAAGCGCGGACGAATCGGCGACAACAGGTACCGCCCAAAACACGGGCAGCCCGATACAGATCCCAAAAACAATCAGCGCGTAAAGTGACCTTTTATTTTTGGGTCCACCAGAAATCATTGCGCTCCACCGGATCGTAGCATTGAAATCGGTCATTGACCATCACGCGGGGGGCGGTCTGACATTCATCCCGGCCGCACCGCAGCAGCCGGTCGCACGTCATGATCCATCCCAGCAGCAGGCCGTTTTTTTCCAGTGCCTCCCGGCTGTAGGCCGAGCATGACGGATACATGGGGCACCGGTCTCCATCGATGGGGGAAACATATCGCTGAAAAATCCGAACCGCGCCCAAGGCCGCTGCTCCGCTCTCCTCCGTCGACACGGCAGGGATCTGTTTATCAGGGTCCCCGGACGGCAACGAATCGGCCATGGCACAGCAGGCGGCCAGAAAAACGCAGAAGAAAATGGGCACACGTTTCATGAATGGTTCCAACGGGCTTGACCTGCGGCGGCGACCGTATAACCCGGTCCGGGAGAAAAGCACCATCACCGCTGGGTGACCCGCAGCACTTCCGCGATACTGGTCATTCCTCCCAGTACCTTGTTAATTCCGTCCTGACGGAGCGTGATCATCCCCTGTTTGACCGCCGCCGCTTCGATACGGCCCGAATCATAGGTGGTCAGTATCATTTTCTTTATCTTTTCATCGAGCACCAGGGTCTCAAAAATGCCGATCCGTCCGCTGTAGCCGGTATTGAGGCAGTGGGCGCACCCTTGTTTGCGATAAACCTGTTTGCCGGCAAACTGTTCGACGGAAGCGCCGATGCTGAGGATCGCCTCGGCGTCGGGAACGTAAGCCTCCTTGCACATGGGGCACAGAACACGCACCAGCCGCTGGGCGATCACCGCAATCACGGATGAAGAGATCAGAAAGGGTTCCACCCCGATGTCCACCAGCCGGGTGATGGCGCTGGCCGAATCGTTGGTGTGAAGGGTAGAAAAAACCAGATGACCGGTCAGGGCCGACTGGACGGCGATTTCCGCGGTCTCCTGATCCCGGATTTCCCCGACCAGGATGACATCCGGGTCCTGCCGGACGATGGAGCGCAGACCCCGGGCAAAAGTGAGACCGATCTTCTGGTTGACCTGAATCTGGTTGATCCCGTTGATCTGGTACTCCACCGGGTCTTCAATGGTGATGATATTGATGTCCGGCGTGTTGATGGTGGACAGGGCCGCGTAAAGCGTGGTGGTTTTACCCGAACCGGTGGGGCCGGTCACCAGAATGATACCGTTGGCATACCGGATCAGGCGGTTGAACAGGGCCAGGGTCTCTTTGGAAAATCCCAGTTCCGGCAGACCCATCAGGGAACTGGTCTTGTTGAGGAGCCGCAGCACCAGTCGCTCACCGGCGGTGATGGGAATGGAGGAGACGCGGATGTCGACCTCTTTTTCCCCCAGCCGGACCTGCATGCGGCCGTCCTGAGGGAGCCGCTTTTCCGCGATGTTCATTTTGGCCATGACCTTGATGCGGGAAACAAGGGCCGGCTGGATGCGCTTGGGCGGGCTCAAAAAATCATAAAGAATGCCGTCCACCCGGTAACGTATCTTGAAGCTGTCCTGGTAGGCCTCGATATGGATATCGCTAGCCTGGGCCTTGACCGACTGGGCCACGATGTGATTAACCAGCTTGATGATGGGCGCGTCGCTGGTATCATCCAGAAGATCGGCGGACTGATCGAGCTCGTCGAGAATGTCATCGGTTCCCTCCATGCCCCGGACAATCTCCTCGGCCACCCCGTCCCCGCCGCCATAAAGCACGCTCACCGAGGAGAAAATATCCTCCCGTCCGGCCAGCACCATAGAGTAGTCGTCAGCGCCCAGAAGCCTTGCCAGATCATCTATCGCATAAAGTTTGGACGGATCGTTTACCGCAATGACATAGGCCGGCGGCCGGTCATCACCACGGGACTCGGCTTTCAGGGGGACCATGGCATACCGTTTGAGAAAGGCCGACGGCACCTGTCCGGTCACATGCCGTACCGTCTCATCCGGCCTTGCCTCTTCTTGAACCGGGATATTCAGAATGCGGCTCCAGGCGGCCAGCAGCTGCTGCTCGGTGACCAGTTTTCTTTTAACCAGGAGGTCTCCCACGCCGGGCCGTCCCCCGTTCACCAGCCGCTCGATCTTATCGAACTGCTGCTCAGAAAAATCCGGGCATTGTTTTAACGCCTGTAACAGGTGTCTGCTCATGGATTGGATAACCCCTCTTCCCCGGTCAGGGTGGGTTCCGACTGGGGCGCCGGTTCCTGACTGTCGAAGGAAATCGGGTTAGCGGGAGTCTCCTGGCCCGGGCCGGCATCTTCCCCCATTGTCGTTGCGGGCGCGTCCGGCACGGGTCCCCCGCCGGACGTCCCGGCCTGATCATTACCGGCTTCTGCCGGATTGGAAACGG
>JBMORB010000103.1:0-1243 GCA_049320925.1 Thermodesulfobacteriota bacterium
TCACCCTGAGCCGGCACGACGAGGGAAGGCCTCAGGTGATTCTGGAAGCCATGGCGGCCGGTCTGCCGGTGATCGCGTCTGATATGGCCGCCCACCGGGACGTGGTAATTCATAAAAAAACGGGATGGATCGTTACCTCTCCGGAAGAGTTGAAGCAGGCCATTGACTTTATCGGCCTGCCGGAAAACAATTACCGTATGGGGGAGGCGGTAAAAGACTGGGTAAAAGAGCATATCGGCACCTGGGAGGATTGTGCCATGCGGTATGAAACCGCCTATGCGGACTTGACAGGGAAAACAGCATGAAACATCCATCAGTTCTGCTGCTGGGAGGGGGGGGCTTTCTGGGCAGTGCCCTGGCCGGGCACCTGTGCCGCAGGGGCTGGCCGGTTCACATGGTGGGCCGAAACCCGGCGGGAAACCTTGACAACGGCATCGTGTTTCATAAGGGCAGCATGGCGGACAGCGCCCTTTTGAAAACCGTGCTCCCAGAATGCAACCTCGTCATTCACCTGGCTTCGGCCACCACCCCCGGCTCCTCCGCCGGCAACCCCATGGTGGAAGCCGAAACGAATATCCTGCCCACCCTGAAATTTCTGGACACATTCCGGGATTGCAAAAATCGCTGGATGATTTTTGTGTCGTCCGGAGGAACCCTTTATGGAAATCCGGAAACGGTTCCCGTGAGCGAAAAACAGGCGCTTCGCGCACTCTCCTACCATGGCGCCGGAAAGATCGCCATCGAGGCGTTTTTGCAGGCGTTTGCCCACGATTCCGGAAATCCGGTTACCATTCTCCGGCCCTCCAATTTTTATGGGCCGGGCCAGTCCCTTCGCCGGGGCTTCGGTTTTATCCGCACGGTTCTGGAGCACGCGCGCACGAACACGGAGGTAAAAATCTGGGGAGACGGTTCAACGGTACGCGATTTTCTATATATCGACGACATGGTAAAAAGCATTCAGGCCGTTCTGGGCGCCGGACCTCACTCCGATGTTTACAACATCGGTTCGGGAGAAGGCCACAGCCTCAACGATGTCATTAAAACCGTGGAAACGGTGTGCGGCAGAAAGCTGAGGGTTCAATATTCGCCGGCCAGACAGGTAGACGTGCAAAGAGTGGTGCTTGACTGCGCCAGGATCAGGTCAAGACTGGGATGGGAACCCGAAACATCATTGGAAGAGGGGGTCCGCCTGACCTGGCAGTGGCTGCTTCATCAATAACCCGGTGGGCACGAAAAACAGGAC
>JBMORB010000103.1:1253-3393 GCA_049320925.1 Thermodesulfobacteriota bacterium
TACAATGGCGCCAAGGTCCTGGAGGTTTGCCTGGACTCCGTTTTTCAGCAGGCATTCCCTTATCCGGTTGAGGTGATCGTCCATGACGACGCATCCACCGACGGGTCGGCCGCCATTGTCGCCGACAAATATCCGGCGGTGCGTCTAATTCAGAGTCAGACCAATGTGGGTTTCTGCGTCAGCAACAACCGCATGGCGGCCGCGGCCAGGGGCCGGTTTCTTCTGCTGTTGAACAACGATGCCGCCCTGCACAGGGACGCCCTTGCCACGCTTTATGATGCTGCGGTCGCGCAAGACGTATACGGCATTATCGGCCTGCCCCAGTACAGCATGGAAACCGGCGAACGGATCGACCGGGGCAGCCTGCTTGACCCTTTCTGCAACCCGATTCCCAATTTAAAGCAATCCCGCCGTGCTGTGGGTATGGTGATCGGCGCCTGCATGTGGTTGCCCAGGCTGCTCTGGGAAGAGCTGGGGGGGTTCCCGGAGTGGTTTGAAAGTCTTGCCGAAGACATGTACCTGTGCTGCCGCGCCAGGCTCAAAGGATACCCGGTGATCACCCTTTCCTTGTCCGGCTTTGATCACTGGGTGGGCGGGAGTTTCGGCGGGGGCAAGGTGGTGGCCAACACCCTGCAGACCACTTATCGCAGGCGCGCCCGAAGCGAAAGGAATAAGAGCTATCTCATGTTTTTGTGCTATCCGCCGCCCCTGGCCCAGGTGCTGATTCCCCTTCATCTGCTGCTGCTGGCGGCAGAGGGACTGCTGCTTTCGCTCATCAAAAAAGAAGGCCGCGTCTGGAATGAAATCTACCGGCCCTGTTTTTCGGCCCTGTGGCGCCGCCGCCGCATGCTGATATCCCTGAGACGCGAGATACAGGCCGGCCGGCAGGTCTCTTTGCGGACGTTCTGTTCGGTTCATACATTCTGGCCCCATAAACTGACCATGCTGGTGAAATACGGGCTGCCGGCATTGAAATAAATCAGCGATCAGCACGCTTGACAGGGATATTCCATGGAAAGAACAGGCGGTAACACCGGCCGGGCTGAAAAATCGCGACAGCCGCTGATCAGTATCATCACGGTGGTTCTCAATGGCGCGGACACCCTTGAGCGGGCCATAAAAAGTGTCGTTGCTCAAAAATTCAGGGACCTTGAATATATCATCATAGACGGAGGGTCGACGGACGGCACCCTTGATGTCATTCGGCGGTATGCGCCGCATCTGGCCTGCTGGACCAGCGAGCCGGACAAAGGCGTGTATGATGCCATGAACAAGGGGGTTTCCCTGTCAAAAGGGAGGTGGGTCTACTTTCTGGGGGCGGATGACTACCTGCTCGACGGGTTCACGTCAGCGGCAGAACGGCTGAAAGAAGACACAACGCTGTACTATGGGGATGTTTACCGGCCGGTCATGGGCAGAACCTATGACGGCCGGTTTTCAGCCTATAAGCTGGCATGCAGGAACATATGCCACCAGAGCATCTTCTACCCCAGGCGCGTGTGGAGCAGGTTCTCATATAATTTAAAGTACCCGGTTCTCGCGGATTACGATTTAAACCTGCGGTGCTTCGCAGATGAGGGCCTGCGGTTCGAGTACATACCGGAGACCATTGCCGTTTTTTCGGATGAAGGCGGCCTCAGCCCCACACGGACAGACAGCGCTTTTGAAAAGGACAAGCCGGCCCTGATCAGGGAAATCTTTCCCGCCTGGATTTACGCACTGATGCGCGCGCGTTCTTTTTTTCTGGAACTGCTGGCCATCATGGGACTGCAAAGGGCCGTTATGGCCATGTATCATTCCCTGCTCAACGTACGTTCGGTTCATGCGGCAGGGAAGACCGGTGATCGGCAGAAGGGGCGATGAAGAAATCCGGCCGCTTCTGATGATACTGTTGGAGATAATGGCTAAAAAAAGGCGGTCTTCATTTGCCACCGGCTTCCCATGCCAGCGTCGGCTTTTAAAATTACAGTCGCGCTGTATTCATGTTTCCGGGGGATATGGAAGATTTTTGATAGACGACGAGCCCCGGGGCTTTGCTTTAGACCTTTCCAGAAAAAAGAAACACCAGCACCCCGTTGCCGGTCGGACCGGCGCCGCATCTCTTCAAGGGACTGCTCGGCCTCACGGATATAGGTGTCTG
>JBMORB010000104.1:0-3374 GCA_049320925.1 Thermodesulfobacteriota bacterium
TTAATTCCACGCCGACGACATGGGCCGTCGTTTTTCGCCACCGAACCAGCCCGGCCCCGATGCCGCAATACAGATCGATCACCCGGTCCCCGGCGGCCGGCCCCAGAAAAGTTTCGGCCGTGATTAAGGCCTTTTCGGCAAGTTCAAAAATGGGCTGGCCGAAGGTGGTTGGACCGTAAACCAGGCCCCGTGCATCCGCGGAACGGGGACTTCCCCAGACCCGGCGCCACCCGCTTCTGGCAAACACCCGGTGGCCGGCGGAGGGGTGAAGACAGACCCACAGGCCTTCGATGCCCGCCTCCGACAGCCGCTGCTTGACGCCTGAATCCAGCCATGTCATGTCCGGCAGGCGCGCGGTTTTGACCACCAGGGTGACCTGCGCCCCTGACTGGGCGTAAAAGGCCAGGGGAAAGCCATCAGCCACGGGCAGAATATCGGCAAACAGGGAAAGGGCCTGGCGCACCCGGACGCCGTGAATCGGGCACTGGTGGATGGCCAGCACACCGTCCCGCCGCTTTAAGCCGATGTGCCACGCGCCGTTGTCGTGGGCCGCGGCAAGACACACCTTGTCGCGGTATCCCAGCCGCCGGTATTGTGGCGCGGTTTCAGGCGGCGACATGCGCGCCTGCCAGGCCGTAAAGGTTTTCTTTGCGTAGGCCAGCTTTTCCGCCAGGCACCTGTCGAACGTCATGTTTTGACGCGCGCATCCCGGGCATCCCACGGGACAGGGGGCTTCATCCTGAATCGCGGGTGATAGATCGCGGTTCATGACGTATACATTTCTCGTGTCGCCTTTGAGGCAAACAGGATGGCATAGAGCAGCACGCCATAACAGGCCACGGCCATCAGGGAAAACAGGGGGAAATAAATACCCAGGGGCGCCAGCACCAGGGCCGTGATCCAGTGGAACACGATCAGGGGCCGGGAGTGAAGGGTGATGGGAAAATCATCGTAGCGGAAAATCACGGCCAGTCCGCACAGGTTCCAGCCATAAAGGGAAGCAAAGGCGTGAAGCTTGAGAAGCCAGTGGTAGCGCTCGCCGGTGTAGCCGGTCCCCATCTCGGCAAAGATGTAACCGATGCCGGTGACCGCGGTGATCAGCAGAAAACCCATGCCCGAGGTAAGAAAATGTTTTTGCTGAACCGTTTTTCCCAGCCGGTAATAAAGCACGGTGATCATGGCCACGGCGGCAAAGAGAATGAGGGTGACGATCACCTGGCTGGACAGCTTCTCAAAGATGATAAACAGAAAGAAGATGATCACGCCCAGGTTGACGGCCCAGAAACCGATTTCCTTCAGAATGCGAATCCCGGTGTTTTTTCGGCCGTCCATGAAGGAAAAGATCAAAGACAGGGTGATCAGGGAAACGGGAAAGGAGAATCCCAGAAAAAAAACATCCAGTTGCAGCTTGGGAAAAGAGACCAGTTCCAGGTATTCGTTGTTTATGATCACAGCCGCTGAAATGGCCAGCCCCAGGGAAAGACAGAGCAGGGCTGCCTGGTGGAATTTTTTGTCCACCGGTTCGTCCGCTCTGAAAAACCCCCAGGGGAAAAGGGAAAAGCGCTGAACGCGGATGCTCTCCACGATCAGGGCCAGGACCAGGGAAAGCATAACGGCCGGTATATAGAATTGGAAAAAGGCAAATACCGCGTAGGCCAGGGCCAGCGTCATAAAAAGAAAAACCCGTGGCGAGAAGCGGCGCGGGGTTTCGGAAAAAAAGAGGATCACCGATCCCCCGGCGCACAGGTTGAACAGAAACACGTGAAGCCGCTCAAAATTATAGGGCCCGGCATCGGCAAACAGGTGCAGAAAACCAAAGACCAGGGCCGCAAGCATGAGAACAAAGTAGAACTGTTTGAGTCGAAGGGGCATGTCAGATCGTCTTTCCCAGGATATGGCCAAGCGCGTTTTCAAGATCGGGCCAGCCGAAGCGGTAACCGGTTCCAACAAGTTTTTCCGGCGCCACCCGGGTGCTGGTCAAAAGCACGGTGGTGCCCATCTCCCCAAAGGCAAGATCAATGGCCTTTGCCGGCACCGGCAGCAGGGCCGGCCGGGACAGGACCCTTGCCAGGGTGCGTGTGAATTCGGCGTTGGTGACCGGGCAGGGAGACACCACGTTGACCGGGCCGCTGACCGTGTCGTTCATCAGCAGGTGAAAAATAGCGCCGATGGCGTCATCCACGGAGAGCCAGCTCAGATATTGCCGGCCGGATCCCAGCCGGCCGCCCAGGCCCAGCTGAAAAGGCGGCAGGAGCCTTTGCAGGGCGCCGCCTGCCGGGGTAAGCACCACGCCGATACGCATGCGGACCGTGCGGATGCCCGCGTCAACCGCCGGCCCGACCGACGCCTCCCATATCTTGCACACCTCCGCCAGAAAGTCATTACCCGGCCTGTCGTTTTCTTTTAAAACAATGTCACCCCGTTCGCCGTAAAAGCCGGTGGCCGAAGCGCAAAGGAACACCCGCGGCATGGGAGAGAGCCGGGCCGCGGTTTCGGCCAGCAGTCGGGTGCCTTTTTCCCTGCTGTCGATGATGGTTTTTTTCTTGGCGGCCGTCCACCGGCCGGTGCCCACGTGCTCGCCGGCCAGGTGAATCACCGCGTCGATGGAATAATTTTTCAGGGCATCGGTGTCGATGGCGTTTTGCGCCGGGTTCCAGAACACCTCGTTTTGCGCCGCCGGTTTGCGTCGTACCAGCCGGATCACCCGGTGGCCCCCGGTGGTCAGCAGGGGAATCAATGCCGATGCCAGAACCCCGCTGGCGCCGGAGATCAGCACGGTCATGGGCGGCTTTCCGGCAAACCGGCGGTGCAGGGCCACATCAAAAGCGGTCACCCGGTGGCGCCACGCAAAGATGCGGGAAAGCTTGTGTTCAACCAGAGCTTTGCCGGGGAAGCGGGTGAAGGAATGAAACGGCAGGCGGTAATCGATGGTGTCAATCAGCCGGCAACGGTTTTCCCCGGCCGGCTCAAAGGCGTGGGTGTGACGCCAGAAGGCCATGGGGCCTTTGACCTGTTCGTCCACGAATTTTCTGTTTTCTTCGTAAACGGTGTGCCGGGCGTGCCACCGGTAACGAAAGGGGCCGGCCGCCATCTTCAGCACCACCCGGGCGCCGGCCTCGATGCCGCCGGTGCGAAAGACCACCTCCAGGGGGTCCCAGGGCGGGCTGAGCCGCTCAATGGCGCCGGGCCGGGCATGCCAGGCAAACAGGGTGCGCGCATCGGTATCGATAATCGACTGCCGGGTGAATGTGTCGGTGTTCATCTTTGTTTTTCCTGACGGCCTGGGTTTTTCTATTTCATACCACCTTGCCCCGGCCAATTCAACGGCATCCGGCGCCGGGTTTTTCATGGACAACGGCGGCCATAGTTTTTAT
>JBMORB010000105.1:0-3367 GCA_049320925.1 Thermodesulfobacteriota bacterium
GGTGATGTTCACGTCCGGTGAGGAAAGATATCGCAACGTGGAATAAAGGGTGGTGGACTTGCCGCTGCCCGTAGGCCCGCACACCAGGATGATGCCGTTAGGCCGGTTGGCCATCTGCTGGTAGATATTTAATTCATCGGCGGAAAACCCCAGCCCCTCAAGCGGTTGAAACAGGATGTCCGGGTCCATGATGCGCATCACCACCTTTTCGCCGAAAGCCACCGGCACCGTGGAAACGCGCACTTCGGCCTCGGTGCCGCCCTTGTCGGTCTTGATGCGGCCGTCCTGGGGCCTGCGTTTTTCCGCCATGTCCATGCGGGCCATGTTCTTGATCCGGCTCACCAGGGCGTAGTGGACCTTCTTGGGTATTTTGTAAATGGTATGCAGCACACCATCGATGCGCATCCTCACCAGCGTAATGTCCCGCTTGGGCTCGATGTGAATATCGCTGGCATGCTGGTCCAGGGCGTAGGAGAACAGGTGGTTGACGGCATTGACGATGTGGCTGTCGTTGGAGGGAACTTCACCGTCGCCGGCCAGGCGCACATACTGCTCCAGGTTGCCCAGGTCCACGGTGGGGGCCGCGAACTGGGTTTCAGCGGCGGCGATGGATTTTTTAAAACCAAAAAACTCGTTGATGGTCCGAATGATGTCTGACTTGGTGCTGACCACCGGAACCACTTTCCTGTAGGCCACACGGGCGATATCGTCCATCACCGTGGTGTTGAAGGGATTGGGGGTGGCCACGATCAGTTCCCCGTTCTCAACGGCGATGGGCAGCACCAGATAGTTCATGGCAAAGGAGCGAGGAATGGTGTTGGTGACCAGTTCCAGGTCCAGCTTCAGGGGGTCGATCTTTTTAAAAGGCACCTGCCATGACTCGGCCAGCACATGGAAAATCAGCTCCTCGTCCACCTCTCCGGCATCGACATCCGCCCGGGACATGCCCAGCGACACCATCACGTCCACAATGGTGATGGGATTGTTGATTCGCAAGCTTGGCGGGACCGACGCAAGCCGGGCGTTCTGGGCCTTTTCCAGCTTTGTCTTGATGCCGCCGTATTTTTTGATCACATCCTCGGCCACCGCCTTTGTGATGATGCCTTTTGCCACCAGCACCTGGCATACGGCTTTGGGGGAAAACAGTTTTTCAAAATCGTCGGTCATCGCTTTTCACCCGTTACCTTGAATGGTCGGCAACAAAACCCTTGAAAAAAGAAGTGCGCGCTTATACATTAGTTAGCATTAACATATCGTATTAAAATTTCAACAATATTCCATAACACGACGTCCGGCGACAGGAGCACCCCTGATGTATCACGACAAAACCGTCTGCGTGGTGATTCCCGCACATAATGAGGCGACCCAGATTCTACGGGTCCTAACCACCCTGCCGGAGTGGGTGGATCATATCGTGGTGGTGGACGACGCCAGCACCGATACCACCGCCGGCGTTGTGACCGACCACGCCCGGCAAGACAACCGCGTCGTTCTGCTGCGTCACGACGTCAATCAGGGATGCGGCGGCGCCCTGGTATCGGGTTACCGGTGGGCCATTGACCACCATATCGACATCGCGGTACGCATGGACGGCGACGGCCAGATGGACCCGGCCGACCTGCCCGCCCTGGTGGAACCGGTGGCCGACGGGCTTGTCGATTACACAAAGGGGAACCGCTTTTTTTCCGGCAACGCCTACAGACAGATGCCCCGCATCCGGTTTTTCGGAACCGCCTTTCTCTCTCTTCTGACCAAAATTGTTTCCGGCTACTGGCACATATCGGACTTTCAGTCCGGCTACACCGCCATCAACAGCAAAGCGCTCAACACTCTCGACTGGAACCGGATGTACAAAAAATACGGTCAGCCCAACGATCTGATGATCCTGCTGAACGTCGACAATTTCCGGGTGGCGGACGTACCGGTGGAGCCTGTCTACAATGTCGGAGAAAAATCGGGCATCCGTATCAAGAAGGTGATCTTTACCATCAGCTGGCTGCTGCTCAAACGCTTTTTCTGGCGCATGAAGGAAAAATACGTTATCAAGGATTTCCACCCCCTGGTCTTTTTCTACCTGCTGGGGATACTCTTTGGCGGGCTCACCGCCGGCCTCTTTGCGCGGCTTTTTTACGTATGGTATGAAACCGGTTACATTCCGTCAATCAACGCGCTGGCCGCCATGTTTTCATTTATTTCCGCCAGCCAGTTCACCCTTTTTGCCATGTGGTTCGACATGGAAGCCAACAAGGACCTGAAAGGCGGCAAATAGTTTATCCTCAAGAGGCGACGATGGCTTGTGAACCCCACCACTCCCCCGACATTCTGCTGAGCATTATCATCCCCGTCTATAATGAAGAAGCCACCGTCCGTGAAGTCATTGAGAGGGTTCTGGACGTACCCTACAAAAAAGAAGTGGTTGTCGTGGATGACGGTTCCACGGACAACACCCGGCAGGTTCTGTCCGATCTTGACGCGCCGGAGATCAAGCGGTTTTTTCATGAAAAAAACCAAGGCAAGGGCCGGGCCATTCAGGCAGGTCTTGAACACGCAACCGGGGGCATCATCCTGATTCAGGACGCGGACCTGGAATACAGCCCCTCGGACTACCCGGTTCTTCTCCAGCCCATTTTCGACGAAAGGGCCGACGTGGTGTACGGATCGCGGTTCGCCGGCTCCGGCGCCCACCGGGTGCTTTATTTCTGGCACTACCTGGGCAACCGGTTTCTGACACTGCTGTCCAACATGTTCACCGACCTGAACCTCACCGACATGGAGACCTGCTACAAGGTGTTTACAAAAAAGGCCCTGGAGGGCATTGTCATTGAAGAGCCCCGCTTCGGGTTTGAGCCGGAGATCACCGCCAAGATCGCCAAAAAACGCCTGCGTATCTACGAAGTACCCATCTCCTATTACGGCCGGACCTACCAGGAGGGCAAAAAAATCGGCTGGCGCGACGGATTCCGGGCCATCTGGGTGATTATCAAGTACAACTTGCTCAAACCCTGACGCGGCTTCCGCCAAAACACCACCAGCTATACAGCAAAACCCTTCATATACCCCGCCTCCCGCCTCATCATTCCGGCGAAAGCCGGGACACAGTAAACTCAAGCGGTTCTGGATTCCGGGCCAAGCCCGGAATGACGATGTAAAGGCTTTTTACGAGTGCATCATATAATAAAAATGATGACATTCCTCGTTATTCCGGCCCCCGAGCCGGAATCCAGACAAAACGAACAATGCCCCGTCATTACAGCCACCCCTACAAAAAAAGCTTGACAACCATTTTGCACATGTTATGAATAGAAAAACTACTCATAATAAGGTTGAAAATGGATACGCTTTTTTCCGGACTCATCTCATCCAAAAC
>JBMORB010000106.1:0-3356 GCA_049320925.1 Thermodesulfobacteriota bacterium
GTCGTTTGTCGCTTATGATTTTGACGATCATCGGGTCAACCGCCTGCTGGGGCTGGATGAAAAAAGGGAGGGCGCCATTGCCTGCATCGGCATCAATGGTGAGACGGCTTTCCGGGCATTCGACGCCAACGATATGGCTGTCGCGGAACCGACGGCTGCCGTGCTTTCCGCCGGCCGGGTCAGCCGCCGGGAGGTTTTTTATGAAGAGATCGGGGAGATACATTCTCAAAGCTGCCGGTGCGTGGCATCGGTCGGCGTGCCCCGTATCGGGCCGGATGACCTGGGCCTTGACGTGGAGGCGTGGAAACCGGTGGGGGCTTCAGGCGGGCCGGCGGACCATCCCTGGAAGATGAGCGGTACCGGGGCGATGATCCGGCGGCGGTCCTGTCGCAATTTCGTGCCGGAGCATCTTTCCAGAAACCGGCTTGAAGCCATGCTGGACATGGTCTGCCGGGCATACCCGCCGCCGGGCCTTGAAAACCCGGACGCGGCGTCCCATGTGGTGTGCACCGGATTTTTATGCCGGAACGTGGAAAGCCTGGAAGAAGGGTTCTACCTGATCGACCCTGTCGGCCGCCGCATCGGCCGGGTCCGGGCCGGAGCCCTGACAAAAGCAATGGCCGATGCCTGCCTGAATCAGGCCTGGCTGAAAAACGCGGCGCTTCATTTTGTTTTCATGACCTGCCTGGACACGCTTCACAAACACCGGGGGGCAAGGGGATACCGGTATGCCATGATGAGCGCCGGCCGCCTGGGCCACGAGGTCTATCTGGCGGCCACTGCCCTGGGCCTGGGCTGCTGCGGCATCGGCGCCTTCTACGACAACGAGGCCGAATCATTGATGGGGATCAACGCTTCGTCGGCCCTGCTGTACCTGGCGGCCGCGGGACCGGTCCGCTGAAACACGGGACCCGGGTTACCGGGAAGCCTGCGACACCCGCCTGACCCGGTCCGGGAAGTTGGAAAACACGCCGTCGGCCCCCATGTCCCGGAGCCGTTTGATTTCCTCCGCCGTGTTGGCGGTAAAGACAAAGGCGGGACAGCCGATGCCGTGAATGTCGGCGATCAGTCCGGCGGTGACGAAATCGGCGTCCACATGGATTGAAAACGGGGAAAGTTCGGCCGCCAGACGGTCCAGCGCCAACGGAACGCCGGTGATGTTGGGGGCCACGGCCAGTCCGGGACAGCGGGTTTTTGCTTTTTTTACCTGCCGGTGATCAAAGGAGGAGACCAGAAAATCTTCGTACCGCCACCCGCGATTTTTGACGTATGTGTCAACCAGGTCCGTAACCGGCCCGGCGGTATCCGGCCCCTTTAGTTCGATGTTGATCTTTATCCGCCGGCCGGTCAGGTCCAGCACTTCACGCAGAAGCGGGATTTTCTGGCCGTTGCCCGCGTCCAGGCCCCGCAGGTAGGAAAGGCCGCGCTCGGTGACATATCCGGTGCCGGTGGTGGTGCGTTCCAGCCGGTTGTCGTGGATCACCACCAGTTCGTTTTCCACCGCAAAAACATCCAGTTCGATCCAGTCGGCCCCCAGTTCCACAGCCTTTTCAAAAGCGGCCAGGGTGTTTTCCGGCGCATGGCCGCTGGCGCCCCGATGAGCCAGGCAGACCAAGGGCTTTCCCGCTGCATCTGTCATATGAACCGCCTTTTGCTGGTGGCGCTGGTGCGGTAGGCCTGCGTGTAACGGATAGTCTCCCGGAACCACAGGGCCGCGGCCACGGCCAGCAGCGGGCACCGGCTTTCGCCGTTCGGGCCGGTGGCACAGATGTTTGCTCCGCCTGCCAGCACCGGCACCACGGCCTGCATTTGCGGGTTTGATGCGGTCCCTGCTTCTTCCACAGCCACACGCTTCTCCTGTGCCACGGCCAAAAGGGTGTCCCACAAGTGATCTTCGGGCACATGGTAATCGGTCCCGGCGCCGGCCCTGGGTGGTTTATCGCAGGAAGCCGCGTCGCCCCGGCAGAGCAGAACGCTTTCCACGGGCAACCCTTTTGACCGGAGGTCGGTTGCAACGGCACAGGCCCCGTCACTGTCGCACACCACGAGTTTAGGATGGGCGCTCACATCTTTTTTCGGCCGCCGGTCCTGGCTGAACACCCGCTTTTTCACCACCAGGTCCGGTCGCTGGTACATATCGGCAAGTATGCGTGCCACCTGGTTCGCCGGGGCCTGTTGCACATCGACCACCTGATAGTGGTTGCGGATGTTTTTCAAGGTTTTCCGGATAACGGCAAACACAGCAGTCTGCGTGGAAGGGTCTATATGAGTGCCGATAAAAAACATTTGTGCCTTAAATGCCTGGATTGGGTCATTGTGAGCGAAGCCAGGCAATCTCGAACCTGTTTGCGTCATTACGACCGAAGCGAAGCAATCTTGAGCAGGTACGAACGAGACCGCTTCGTTGCCCTGCTCTTCGCCATGGCCAGTAAGGTTTATCCATTCAGCAGGATATTATAGAGGAAGGCCAAACTCGGCGTAAACAGGAAAATGGTCCGAAGGAAAAACACCCGAAAAACGGCTGGTGATGAGTTCTTTTTTCACCGGGTCTGCCAGGCCCTGAAATAGGATCCAGTCAATGCGTTCGGAGACCGGCTCTCCGGTAAATTTGTGAAACGTGCCGGCCGTGTCGCCGTCAAACGCGTCGGAAAACGGGCGCCTGTCCGGGGCCGGTCCAATGAAGGCCTTGTGGCAGGCGCTGTCCGGCCCGGCATTGAAATCACCGGTGATAACGGCCGGCGGTGCGTCCGCCGCGAACCGTTCCATGTGTTCGGTCAGAATGGCCGCGCTTCTCACCTGGACCTGCTCATCGAAATCAAAATGAGTATTGGCGCAGACCATACGGACGCCGTTTTTTTCAAATTTTCCCATCACGCACTGCCGGGGCCATCGGCTTCGTGCCATGCGGCTGGGGATGTCCGGCGTGTCACTTAAGAAAAAACGCAGGTGGTCAATACAACGCCACCTTTTGTTGTGAAAAATCAGCACGTCCTGCCAGTGGGCCGGCGCCGGGGAACGCTTGCCGATGGCGGAATAGCCGGAAAGAATCTCAGTGAAAAAAGCCGCCTGAAAACCGTTGACCTCCTGCATGCCGATAAAGTCGGGCCGGTATTTTTCAAACAGATTGATGAAGGCGGGTTTGCGGTTTTTCCAGGAGTGTTCTCCGGCATCGGCGTCGGCAAGGCCGAAGCGCACATTGATGCTCATCACGGAAACGCGGTCTGTGTTCTGGTGGCTGCCTTTCATGCGCCTACTATTACCCGGCGAACCGGCCCCTGTCAATGCGGCGGGAAAGACTTTTAGACCTGTCTTCTGTTTTTGTAATTGTTTCCTGTTATTGTTTTTTCCCTTGAAAA
>JBMORB010000107.1:0-3319 GCA_049320925.1 Thermodesulfobacteriota bacterium
TGGAAGGTTCTGCCGATAGTTTTCAATACCGATCACAATCGCATAGGCATCTCTGGCAGGCATTGCTTTGGTGAAAGGAAGTGCATCCACATCGGATACGATTGTTATCTGGCCACCTTTGATTGTGCTTTGGGACACTGCCGTCTGCCCTGCCGGTTTGTTCTGCTGGACAAAAGCACTTAGCAGTCGCAGGCCTGTTTCAGGATTTAAAGATGAAGGAAGGTGCTGATTCCCTGACTCAATTTTGAAAATCGCCGCTTCCGGATCCGCGCCGTTTTCAACCAGCATCCTGGCGGCCCCCGAGGCGCCGGCAAGCGCGGCCCACTCAAGGGGGGTGTAGCCAAACAGAGTATCGCGCGCGTTGATGTCAGCCCCGCTTTCCAGAAGGAGCCGGACCACATCAACGCAGTTCCTGAATGCCGCCCGGTGCAGAGCAGTGAGTTCTTTACCCCCACGTGCGTTCACTTTCGCGCCCTTTTCTATCAGAAGCCTTGCCGCCTTGTCCTGACAATGGTAGGCCGCATGATGCAACGGCGGTCCGCCCCATCCAGCGGGCGTCCATCCGTCAATGACGTTGGTCATTTCATTCTTGTGGTCGTTAGGGTCGACCCCTGCATTAAAAGCGTCTTCCATGGCTTTTATATCGCCTTGTCCGGACGCGATATGCAAAGGGCCGCCTCCCGTTGCGCAGGCCGAAAACCAGACGCACAGGGAAAAAATAGAAAGGCCTTTCAGTATTCTTTTACACACGACCCACCTCAACAAACAGGTTAAAAATGTTCAGAAAGCTTCTTTTCCTGATATGCCGTACTGAATTGTTATTGTTGTGTTTGCCCCTGGGTGCGATCAAGAGCGCCGCCCAACCATTTCCGGCTGCGGCAATTGTCTTTGGCCGTTGCAACAGTGCGGCATAAAAAGAAAAGCAATTTATGTTAGCACACACCCCCAGAGTGTCAATCACAAGGGTAAAACAATAAACATCATAAGTGGTGTTGTGGGCGGGAAATTCTCAGGCGGCGTAAAGCAGAGAGGCGGGATGACGCCTTTGAGTAAACCCGCGCCGGTTTACCGGGTGATGGCAATGCCGATGCGGGTGGCTTCGTCTTTTTCCCGATAGTTTCTAAGGGTTTCGGCATAGCCGGAAAAATACTGGGCATAGAGGTAGAAGTCGATGTTGTCGGCAAAAAGCCGGCTCAAGGGGTAGGAAAAATCCACGCGGACCGCACGCTCCTGAAACGCGGAAATCAGTGCAAAGCTGTCGGGCCGGATGATGCCGGCCTCAATCTCAAAATACCCCCGGTAGTCTTCAATGTCCGGATTGGTCCGATCGTCGTTTTTAAAATACACCCAGGCCTGGGGGGCCAGGCCGAACCGGCAGTCGCCGGCCAGATCAAAGGCGAAACCTGTTTTAAAGAACAGGTGGTTGGTGCTTCGAGAGTCGGTGCCGCCCTGGCCGTTGGATTCATGCCGGTAGCCGGTCTGGATGATCCATGCGTTCATCCAGGACGGGCGGGCCTTCAGATTGTCCGACAGGAAAAAAAACTCCGGTTTATAGCTGGTGTCGATAAAAGGCCTGGACATGGAGTCCAGGTCCCACAGGGAGGTCTGGGTGTATCCCAGGTGAAGCCCCGAGACCCAGGGGTAGTCCCGGGCAACCGGCTTGTCCGGGTTAAACAGACGATACTTGAAGCTGAGCTGAAGCCTGCTCTTTTCCGGGTCGGTACCCACCAGCAGGTATGTGGGCTCATAAAAGGAAAGATTGGCCAGATAATGCTGAATGTCACGCCGGGGGTATTCCGACGCTCCGTTCTCGTCCAGGATCTGGTGCGCGGATGGCGCTGGAACCGCTTCATCAGAGGTTTTGTCAATGTCCGCCGCTCCGATCGCCACGCACGGAAGCAGCAGAAGCATGATCATCAGGCAGGCAAGGCTTTTGCTCTTAAACAAATGCATCCCGGCCGAAGCCCTTTCATGTCGTTATTTCAACTTTGTTTTAAAGAAACCGTTATTCTAAAACGTCATTGTGAGCCGAAGGCGAAGCAACATCCTCCGTATGTGAACAAGATTGCTTCGTGGCTTCGCTTCTCGCAATGACCGTGTGTTTGAGTTTAATACGGCCGTTATGCCGTGACGAACCGTCTTGCGTGTGTCCTCCGTTTTTATTTTTCGGTTGGTTGCCGGCCTTCTTTTTGTGACGTATCAAGCCCGCCGCCCATTACTGCGTAGAGGCGCACCCGGCTGGCCATGTCGGCCAGGCGGACGGCGATCAATCCCTGCCGGGCCGCGTACAGGGAGCGCTGGGCATCCAGCACGCTCAGATAGATCATCGACCCCGCGTCGTAGCGGGCCTGGGCGATCCGGCAGATATCGGCGGTGGCATCCACCAGCGAGGACTGCGCGTCCATCTGTTCCCGCAGGGTGGCCCGGCCGGCCAGGGTATCGGCCACCTCCCGGAAAGCCGACTGAACGGTTTTTTCATACTGGGCCAGGGCGATCTCCCGGTCCACCTTTGTCACTCTCAGGGCCGACCATGCCCGGGGATCAAAAATCGGCAGGGTGATTTTCGGGGCAAAGGTCCACGCGCCCGATCCGGAGTCAAACAGGCCGGACAGCTCACTGCTGGCCGTGCCCGCGCTGCCGGTCAGGGTGATGGCCGGGAAAAGAGATGCCCGGGCCGCGCCGATGTTGGCATAAGCGGCCCTGAGCCGGTTTTCCGCCCCACTGATATCGGGCCGGTTGAACAGCACCTTCGACGGAGTGCCGGCCGCCACATCGGGCGGAACCGCCACGTCCTCCAGGGACCGGGGCAGCAGATCTTCCGGTACCGGCGACCCGGCCAGCAGGTCAAGGGCGTTTTTGTCCCTGGCCACCTGGGCTGTAAGCCGGGCCACCTCTATCCGTGCCGCATCCACCTGGGTCCGGGCCTGTTGCAGGTCTATTTCAGAAGCCAGCCCCACATCCACCCGCCGGGTCACCAGATCAAGGGCCACCTGCCGGGTGGCCAGGGTGGATTGCGCCAGTTCCAGGGTTTGCCTGTCCGCGGCCAGGGAAAAATAGGCGTTTGCCGTTTCCGACACCAGCAGAATCCGGGCGCCCCGGCGGGCCTGTTCCGTGGCCAGGTACTCTTCCAGCGCCCGTGCCTTGAGGCTGCGAATACGGCCGAAAAGGTCGATCTCCCACCCGGCGATACTCAGGTTCGCGTTGTATTCCTCAATGGTCATGGCGTTACCGGAGCTGGAAAGGTCGGCCGGTACCCGCTCCTTGTAGCCGGTTCCGGCGGCGTTTATTCTGGGCAGCAGTTCGGCCCGGGCAATGCGAT
>JBMORB010000108.1:0-24714 GCA_049320925.1 Thermodesulfobacteriota bacterium
TGACCCTGGAGGACATGCAGGACACTCTGTGGAGACGATGCGTACTGTGCACCCGCTGTTACTGCCCCATGGGCATCGATATTCCCTACCTGATCCGGCTGACCCGCCGGATCTGCCGCAGCCAGGGCGTGTTCCATACCTACGACACCGAGGCATAAAGACATAACCTAACATAGAATAAGGATAACGGGAGTCAGAAACCATGAAAGCTGGGAGTAATCTTGAAAGAGTTCTTCGTGCCGGGCATTTCGCGTTTACCGGTGAAATCGGTCCCCCCCGCGGCACCAGCGTCGAGGAAGTCAAGGAAAAAGCAAAATTCCTCAAGGGGAACGTGGATATGGCTAACATCACTGATAACCAGACCGCGGTGGTGCGCATGTCCAGCTGGGCCACCTCCCTGATCGTCATGGGCGAAGGGGTGGAACCCAACTACCAGATGGTGTGCCGGGACAGAAACCGCCTGGCCATGCAGGCCGACATTTTGGGCGCCTACGCCCTTGGCATCCGCAACATTCTGGCCCTGTCCGGCGACCACCAGCAGTTCGGTGATCACCCGTTTGCCAAAGGCGTCTACGATATCGACTCCATTCAGCTGGTCAACATGATCAAAGTCATGCGGGACGAAGGCAAGTTTCAAAGCGGAATGGATATCTCCCACCCGCCCAAGATGTTTATCGGCGCGGCAGCCAATCCCTTTGCCGAACCCCATGAGTGGCGCGTCCACCGTCTGGCCAAAAAAATCGCCGCCGGCGCCGATTTTGTCCAGACCCAGTGTATTTTCAACATGGACCGGTTCCGGGAATGGATCCGCCAGGCCAACGACATGGGGCTGACCGAAAAAGTGTACATTCTGGCCGGCATCACCCCCATGAAGAGCATCGGTATGGCGCGGTACATGCAGAAAAAGGTGCCGGGCATGGACGTTCCCGAATCCATCATCAAGCGGCTTCAGGGCGTGGACAAAAAGGAAGTGGCCAAGGAAGGCATCCGAATCGCCTGCGAACAGATTCAGGAATTAAAGGAAACCAAGGGCGTGGCCGGCGTCCACCTGATGGCCATTGAATGGGAGCACATGGTGCCGGAAATCGCGGCCCAGGCCGGCATGCTGCCCCGGCCGGTGATTCCGCCTGAGCCTGAAACCAAAGACAAGGCGTAAACCGTCCGCAAACATCGCCGGCCCCCCATCTGACGTGGCCGGTCTTCATCCGATAAAAAAAGAAAGCCCCTCCCGATAAGGAGGGGCTTTTTGTTTGGATCAGAGGCGCCGTTGTGCGGGCCTCGATATGAAATCCGCCGCGGTTATTCGGCGGGCTCGGGTTTTTCCATCACCTCGTAGATGATTTCGGAAAGAAACTTGGTGTGCATGTTCACGTTATAGTGGCTGATGATGTCCTCCATGCCGCTGTGGCAGTTGTGACACGGTGTGATAAGAATTTCAGCCCCGGTGTCGGCGATCTGCTTGGCCTTGACCGAGTTGCTCGCCACGCGCTTGTTTTTAAAAGGGGGACCGCAGTTGATCACGCCCCCGCCGGCGTTGCAGCAGTAGTTGTGCTCCCGGTTGGGGTGCATCTCGATGAAGTTTTCGCAGAGCTGGTTGACCACATAACGGGCTTTTTCATGCAGGCCCCGGCCCCGGATCACGTTGCAGGGGTCATGAAGCGTGACCGACTTTTTGTATTTTTCCCGAATTTTTATTTTTCCCGCCTTGAGCAGATCGTAATAAAACTCGATGGCATGAACCACGGGGATGGGCGGCATTTTCCAGCCCAGGTGCCGGTTGCCCATGTCATACACCGAGCGGAAGGCGTGTCCGCACTCGCCCATGACGATTTTTTTGACTTTGAGCCGGGCCGCCGCCTCAAAATGGGCCCGTTTTACCCGGCCCATGATCTCGTTGTCGCCGGTGTACATGGCCATATCGCTGTTGTCCCAGCCCGGCGTGGCCGGCATGGTCCAGTCCATGCCCGCGACGTTCATGATATAGGCGGCAATATAAATCAGGGTGGGCTGGAACTTTGGCTCCGGGCCGATCACCGAGTACATGATCTCCGACCCCTCTTTTTCAAGGGGAATCCGCAGGTTGGGAAGCTCTTCGCGACCATCCTCCTCCTGCCACTGAAGAGTATCGATCCACTCGTCCTCCTTGACCCACATCTGGTTCATGGTGGCCGAATGGCTATGGGCCGTGGCCTGAATATACAGGGGCGTGACCCCACACAGGTGGCAGATCCGCCGCGTCACCAGCAGCAGATAGGCCACGTCGATGCCAAAGGGGCAGTACATGGCGCACCGCTTGCACAGGTTGCACTCGGTGGAGGCAATCTCCGACATCTCCTTGATGAAGGCCGGAGACACATTCCCTTTTCGCTTGATAAACTCGCCCAAAGATCTCTTCACCTTGCCGGCCGGTGAATACTGGGGGTCGTTGTCCCTCGACAGGTAAACGTGACACGCCTCCGAGCAAAGGCCGCAGTGAACGCACGTGTCCACGTAGGTACGAATCTTGGCGCCCATGGATCCCTTGCCCAGCATTTTGTTGTATACGGCTTTAATCCGTTCCGGGGTAAGTCGCTTGGCGCCGGTCTCAAGCCCCTCGTCAATGATCTGTTTTTTCTCTTTTTCCGCTGTTTCGGCCATCTATATTTCCTCCTTGAATGGGAACAAAGGCAGTCGTTGTGAATTTTACCAGTCTTTTGCAAACCGTACGCCGCCGAATTCAGAGGCGATATAGGAGCGCGTGAACACGGCAAACAGCATGTGGCTCAGCCGGGTAAAGGGGATGGCCGCCAGCATGATCTCCCCTGAAAGAATGTGCAGTGTGATCCAGGTGCGGTAGTCAAGCCACTGGTGATAAGCAAAAAAACCGGTGATAAAAGGGGCTGCAGTGATCAGCAGCAGTATGTAGTCCGACGGTGTGGTCAGGTATTTGACCTCCTTGCGGACGATTCTGCGCACCAGAAAAAAGATGCAGCAGGCGACCACGATCACGGTCATCACATCGGCCAGGACCGCCGGCAGGGTGGGCCAACTCACACCCCAGGAAAAGGCCACCATGACCACGTGGCCGGTCAGAAAAATCGGCAGAATGATCAGGCAGATGTGAAAGGCGAAAGTGGCCACGGTCATGGCCGGATGCATGCGCCAGCTGGTGGTGCCAAAGGGAAGAATCCAGTGGCCGATGGACCGCAGGCTGTGAGACAGGCTCATGTATGTATAAATGAACCGGTCTTTTTTGTTGATCAGGGAGAACATCTTCCATATCCGGTAGATGCTTCCCCCGACAAACAGGACAAAAGCGGCCCACACAAGGGGTCCGCTGACAATATTGTATATGACATCAAAGGTATCCGGAGTATTCATCGCTCGTCTCCCCGCTTTTACTTTATTTGCGCCACCGGCACCACGCGCCGGAAATATTTGCCGTTTTCCACGCACCGACACAGCAGGTTCTTGCCGTCCGGGGAAAATGCCGGGTCCCAAAGGGCATCAAAGGTCTGTCCCCAGATTTTACCGTCCAGCGCGAAGGTATATTTGCCGTTGGTCTCCACCCTGGCGACCACATGGCTTGAATCCGGCGAAAAGACCGGCTTCCAGGCCATATTAAAGGTGGTATTCCATGCCTTGCCGTCCACGGCCACCGTGTACCGTTCGTTTTCTTTTCCCAGGCAGGCCAGGCGGCGGCTGTCCGGAGAAAACACCGCGTCACTCACCATGTCGCCGAAGGTCAGCGTCCAGGGATCGCCGTCCACGGCCATGGTCCACCGGCCAAAGGAAGGGGCCACGATGGCGGCGATCTTCCGGTTGTCCGGGCTGATCATCTGGTGCCACACCTGGGTAAACCGCCTGTTCCAGATGACGACCCCGTTCTCCGCCAGGGTCCATCCGCCGTCGGCCATGACCGGCGCCAGCACCGTACCCTTGACCGGATGAAAGACCGGCTCCCACACGCAGCCAAACACCTGGTCCCAGGGCTTGCCGTTCACCGCGATGGTATAGTCATAGAGGTTCAGGCGGATCTCGGCGGCCAGACGGGTGCCGTCGGCATTAAAGGCCATATTCCAGACATTCAAAAAGTTACGGTCCCAGGCTTCTCCGTTGGCCGCCGCCGTATACACCCCGGCCTGAAACTTGAATATATCGGGTTCACCGCAGGGCTCCGCCTGAACGGCGGCGGCGGTGTTTTTGCCGTCGGCGCTCAGGTGCATGCAGTTCATATTGCCGTACCGGTTTTCCCAGGCGACGCCGTCCACGGCCATGCCGTACTCCCCGCCGGCCTGAGTGGCGGCCGCGATCACACTTCCATCGGCGGAGAACTGGGTGTTCCACACGTAGTCAAAGCTTTCCTCCCAGGACTGGCCGTCCACCACCACGGTCCATGCCATGTCTTCGGAAGCAATGACCGTCAGGCGGCCATCCGGCGAAAACCGCAGATACCAGGCCTTTTCAAAATTAGCCTCCCGCTCCCATGCCTCGCCGTTCACGCAGACATTGAATTCGCCCTCGTCCACGTTGACGATGGCCGCCACTTTTTCCCCGTCCGGGCTGGCATAGGGCTCTTCCACCCATCGATATTCGGACTTCCATTGATTGATGTCCGATACAAGCTTTTCGCCTGTGTCCCAATCCCACTTTCCTGGATCCGACATACGGCCTCCTTACAGTCCTGTAACCTTATTATCGTTAATCGATATAGTATCGTTTCAATCGTCTATTTATGGCATTCCCCGCACGCCACTGAACCCGCCGCCATGTCCACATGGCATTTGATGCAGGAAAGATGGGACGCGTCCTTGATCGACGGGGTGTTTCCGTCAGCGCTTTCCCCGTGGCACTCGCTGCAGGCGGTCTCTTCCCCTTCGGCGTAGTAGAGCTCCTCCGTTCCGGGATCATAGCTGTGATGGCACTGCTCGCAGCCGCCGCTCAAGGCATCCATATGCAGATCGTGATAGGCATCATAAAAACCCACATCCGGCATTTGAGCCATAGGCAATGCCAGGCCTTTGGGATGGCACTCGCCGCAGGTCATGGGACCGGTCTTTTCCCCGCCCTTGATAAGGGTTTTGTGACAATCCATGCAGGCCTTGTGCCAGGCGTCCATCGTGCCCCTTTTCGAGGCCCCTTCAGGAGTCTCGACAAACAGAAACATCTTACGGCCTTCAAGCGCGTGGCAATCCGTGCATGCCTGAAACGAAGGGGCCGCGGTGTGCAGGTCATGAGGGAAGCTCACCGCCGGCCGCTCCAGGGGGGAAAAAGACTGCATCGCGTCAATGGGAATGGTCCCCGGACCCGAGGTCTGGTCGAAACCGTTTGCCGGCCTGCTCAGGCCGCCCAGAAAGACCGCTGTTGCCAGAAAAACGACACTCAACACCACCGTCAGATTTTTGTTCTTCATTCTCGGCACCTTTTTACAGCTGAATTAATTTAAAAATTTTCTAATTTTCATATTTTTCCGGTATCCGGAGCGTCTGGTCCAAGGTTATGAGCATTAGACCAAAACACGGGCGGTGTCAACCATATTCACTGAGCCATTTGCAGAAAATAAAAAAGCACGGAAAAAAAGAATAGACATTCCAGTTTTTCTGGTGCTATAAAATTCGGTTTCATGGGGTTTGTCTCATCGACAACAACCCGGAACCGTCCGGAGACTATGTAAGGAGAAGGCATGGGGCTGAAACTCGCAGGTTTTGAAGGCAGCGGAACATTTGCAAAGGGCGTGCATCCGCCGGATTACAAAAGTTTTTCTCAGGACGCGCCCATTGAGGTCGTGCCCACGCCCGCCAAGGTGGTGGTGCCGCTGATGCAGAATATCGGCGCGCCCAGCGAGTGCGTGGTCCAGGCCAAGCAGGATGTCAAGTTCGGGGACATGATCGCAAAATCCACGGGGTTTGTGTCCGTGCCGATCCATTCCCCCATCAACGGCAAGGCGCAAAAACTCTTTAACGTCACCCTTCCCAATGGCCGCCACCTGCCGGCGGTGCCTATTAAGGCCGAGGGCGAACAACTGGAAGGCCGGGCCCTGATGGAGGAGATTTTCGGTGGTGACTGGCCCAAGGACGCGGCCGCCAAGCAGGACCCCAAGGCCATTTCCGCGGCCATTCAGGCGGCGGGCATCGTGGGGCTGGGTGGCGCCGCCTTCCCCACCCATGTCAAAATCATGCCCAACGACAAACGGCCCGTGGAAGCCCTGCTGATCAACGGCTGCGAGTGCGAGCCCTTTCTGACTCCGGATTATCGGATCATGGTGGAGGCGCCGGACGCGTTGGTGTGTGGCGCCCTGCTCGCTGCCCGGGCCGTAGGTGCAAATAAGATCGTCATCGGTATCGAAGCCAACAAGCCCAAGGCGGTGGAAGCCATCACCCGGGCGGTCCAGGGAACGCCTGTCCAGGTGGCGGTGCTGAAAACCAAGTATCCCCAGGGCAGTGAGAAACATCTGATCATGTCGGTGATGAAACGAAAAGTACCGCCCGGCAAGCTTCCCCTGGACGTGGGAGCCGTGGTGAGCAACGTGGGCACCGTGGTGGCCATTGCCCGGGCCGTGCTCCGGGGTAAGCCCCTGACCCACCGCGTGGTATGCGTCACCGGCGGTGGAATCGCTCATCCCAAAAATCTGCTGGTGCCTATCGGTATCAGCTACGGCGAACTCATTGATTACTGCGGCGGGTTGACGCCCGACGCGGCCCGCATCATCTCCGGCGGCCCCATGATGGGGTTTGCCTTCACCGACCTGGAAATGCCGGTCACCAAGGGCGCCAGCGGTGTCACCGTCCTGACCCGCGATGACGTGAAAAAGGCGGAGGAAACCGCCTGTGTTCGCTGCGGCCGGTGCGTGGACGTGTGCCCCCTGAACCTGGTGCCCAGCAAACTGGCCGTGGCCAGCCGGAACAAAAATCTCGAGGTGGCGGAGCGCTACCATATCTTTACCTGTCTGGAATGCGGCTGCTGCGCGTACACGTGCCCGGCCAGCCTTCCCCTGGTGCAGCTGATTCGCATGGGCAAAGCCGCCATCACGGCCAGCCGAAAAAAATAATATCCTCTAGACGACAAAGAAACAGGCATGAACGAAACCATAGAAACAAAAGCAACGGCAGAAACCGCGAAGACGCAGGTATTGCAGGCAGCGCCTTCCCCCCACCTGTCCAACGCCGCCTTTACCACCCGGCGCATGATGGCCGATGTGCTCATCGCCCTGGCGCCGGTAGTGGGCATGGCCCTGTATGTCTTCGGCCTGTTCGCGGTCAAGCAGATTCTCATCTGCCTGATCAGCTGTCTGGCGGCGGAAGCGATCTTTACCCGGATGAGAAAACGGCCCCTGCCCCTGGGCGACGGGTCAGCGGCGGTCACCGGCATCATTCTGGGCCTGTCGCTGCCCGGACCGGCTCCCTGGTACGTGGGCGTGATCGCCTCGTTCGTGGCCATCGGCATCGGCAAGGTGATCTTCGGCGGCCTGGGCATGAACCTTTTCAATCCGGCCATGGTGGGCCGGGCCTTTGTCATGATCGCCTTTGCCGGCGCCATGGCCGCTTCCGGATACATGACCGCTTCCGACGCGGTGGACGCCGTCACCCAGGCCACGCCCCTGACCCTGTTCCAGCAGGAAGGGATCGTGACGCCGGTATCCAAGCTCTTTCTCGGCACGGTCAACGGCTCCCTGGGTGAAGTCAGCGCCCTGGCCTGTCTTCTCGGCGGGGCCTACCTTTGCATCCGCCGCACCGCCTCCTGGGAAATTCCGGCCGGGGTCATCCTGGCCGTTGTGGTGTGCGCGGGATTCAACAGCCTGGCCAATCCTGATTCCGGGTGGACCGTTTTACACCACCTGTTCAGCGGTGCCCTGCTTTTCGGCGCGTTCTATATTGCCACCGACCCGGTCACCAGCCCGCTGGCGCCGGGAGGCAAGTTTGTCTTCGGCCTGGGCGTGGGCGCCATCATCATGCTGCTGCGCATCTTCAGCGGCTACCCCGAAGGCGTCATGTTCGCGGTGCTGCTGATGAACGCCGTAACCCCGCTGATCAACCGGTGGATGATTCCCAAGCCCTTCGGCGCGGTTAAACCGGAGAAAGCGGCCCAATAGGATTCCAACTGTTAACGCAAAACATGGAACATAACCGATGAAAAACAATTACATTGTGCAGGCGTGGCTGGTCTTGCTGCTCTCCGTCTTTTACGGCGGGGCGCTGGCCGGCGTTCAGTTGACCCTTTCTCCGAAAATCGAGGAGAACAAGATCAACGAGACCCGGCAGCAGATTCCGGCCCTGGTGCTGGGCGCCGACCGGGCAAACGAAACCGTGGACATGGAATCGCAAACCCTCTCGCTGGAGAAAAACGGCCGGCAGGTATTTTACAGCGTATATAAGGCCTTTTACAACGGCGAGCCGGCCGGCTGGGTCATCAAAAGTTCGGGCCAGGGGTATGCCGATAAGATCGAACTGCTGGTGGGTGTCAACGCCGACCTGTCGGCCATCACGGGCCTGTTTATATTGAACCAGAAAGAGACCCCGGGCCTGGGCAATAAGATCATTGAAACGGCCTGGCGCCAGCAGTTCATCCAGAAGCCCACGGGTCAGGGCCTGACTGTGGTAAAAACCGGCGCCAAGGCGATCAACGAGATTGACGCCATCAGCGGCGCCACCATCTCCTCCAGGGCCGTGTGCACGATCATCAACGGAACATTAAACGACGTAAAGGGGCAGCTTTCCGCCGCCAATTAATCAATAATAAGGATACAAGGAATGTCGACCGAACCCACCCCGATGGAAAGATTTATTCAGGGCATCATACCGGAGAACCCGACCTACCGCCAGCTGCTTGGCCTTTGCCCCACCCTGGCGGTCACGGGCAGCATGCAGTCGGCCATGACCATGGCCGGCGCCGTGCTTTTCGTTCTCTTTTGCGCCAACGTGATCATCAGCCTGATCCGCAACATTTTAAAGCCCCACCTGAGGATCGTCATCTTTACCCTGACCATCGCCACCTTCGTGACCGTGGTGGACCGTTTCCTGGCCGCCTACATGTACTCCATGAGCAAGGCCCTGGGGCCCTACATCCCGCTGATTATCGTCAACTGCATCATCATCTGCCGGTGCGAGGTGTGCGCCTCCAAACAGTCGGTGATCCATGCCGGGGCCGACGCCATCGGCCAGTCCCTGGGCTTTGCCCTGGGCATGGGCAGCATCGCCGCCGTCCGGGAGATTCTGGGCGCCGGCAGTTTTTTCGGGCTGCCCGTGCTGCCGGATGTCTGGCCCGACTGGGTCATCATGGCCCTGCCGCCCGGCGCCTTCTTCACCTTTGGCCTGCTGCTGGGCCTGGTGAACTGGTTTACGGCCCGCAAGGCCAAAAAAGAGAAAAACAGCTAACCGAATCGAGGTAAAGCGATGAATTATATTATCGACATTTTTCTGATTGCCATTAGCGCGGCCCTGATCAACAACTTCGTGCTGTATTATTTTGTGGGTATCTGTCCGTTCATCGGCGTATCCCGCAACATCGGCATGGCTTTCGGCATGGGATGCGCCGTGACTTTCGTCATGACCATTGCCGCCTTCCTGAGCTGGGCCATCACCGCCTTTATCCTGATTCCGGGCGCGCCGCTCACCGCCTTTATGGCCGGATTCTTCCTGCCGCCGGAACAGGCGGCGGCCGTTGACCTGACCATTTTAAGCTACATTGTCTATATTTTCGCCATTGCCGCATCGGTCCAGTTTGTGGAGATGTACGTGAAAAAATTCTTTCCCCCTCTCTACAAATCCTTTGGCGTGTTCCTGCCCCTGATCACCACCAACTGCGCCATCCTGTTTGCCTGCCTGGCCATCATGAGTAACGTGGCGGTGGACAACCCGGCCGAGGCCTGGGACCTGGGCCGCTCCATGGTGATGTCCATCTTCGGCGGCGTGGGTTTTACCATCGCCATCGTGATCATGGCTGGCATCCGTGAAGAACTGGACATGTGCGACGTGCCCAAGCCGCTTCAGGGCGCGGCCATCACCCTGATCACCGCCGGTATCCTGGCCATGGGATTCATGGGGTTCACCGGTGTGGACGCGGGCCTGAAAAAAGCCTTAAAACCCGAACCGGCCCAGGAAATGAGCATCAACACACAGGACCATCCTGCGGCCCTTGCAAAGGTTTGTCAGCCGGCGGAGCGGAACGCATACAAAAACTAACGGCTTTATCCAAATATATTTAAGAGAGGTTAATTATGTCGGCGGTAACCATCGGACTGGCGGCCGGAACCCTGGTTGGAATGGCGATCATATTCACCTATATCCTGGGATGGGCCAATGTGGCTTTTTACGTTGAGGTGGACCCCCGCGTGGATGCCATTTCCAAGGCCCTCCCTGGCGCCAACTGCGGCGGCTGCGGTTTCGTGGGCTGCGGCGAATACGCCGAGGCGGTGGTCATGAAGGGCGCGCCGGTCAATAAATGCGCACCCGGCGGCGCCAATGTGGCGGCTGCGGTGGCCCAGATCATGGGTGTGGAGGTGGGAGAATCCCTGCCCTACAGGCCCATCGTCCACTGCGGCGCCCACACCCGGGATAAACACGGTATCAGCGACTACCGGGGCGAACGGCGCTGCGTCACCGCCAACATCGTGGCGGATGTACAGGGCTGCACCTATGGGTGCCTGGGCTTTGGCGACTGCGTGGCCGCCTGCGCTTATGACGCCATTCACGTCGTCAACGGACTGGCGACGGTGAACTACACGGCCTGCGTGGGCTGCGGTGCCTGTGCCAAGGCCTGCCCGCGCAACATCATCACCATGACCCCCTTCAAGGCGGACCGGATATTTGCCGTGCTCTGCTCCAACAAGGACGCTGGCAAGGACGTGAAAAAGGTTTGTGACGTGGGCTGCCTGGGCTGCAAAGCCTGCGAACGCGCCTGCGGCCTGTTCTCCATCAAAGACAATCTTTCCTGCCTCAATTATGACGAGTATGATCCGAACAACCTGGAAGATATTCTCAAGGCCATGGAAAAATGCCCTCAGAAGGGTATCGTGATGGTGGGCAAGCCGTCTGAAAAAGACCTGGCCGCGGTGGCCGACAAAGAGGCCCCGACGGTTGTCACGCCTGACTTTAAAACAACGGTGGACGACACCGAGTGGCGCGGATAACCGCTTCGCCATTTTTTATATAAAAAGCCCCCTGCTTCCCATCCGGAAACAGGGGGCTTTTTTGTTCTTTACGGTTTCTGGCTTTTGAGTTCAGACCAGTAATCAAGATTTCCATCCAACTGGAAAAGCATCGCCTGTCCGCCGGAGCGCAGCCGAGCGCGAATGCTTTTTTTGAAAAAAGCGTTTGCGCGAGGGAAAGCCGCAGGCCGGGCTGTGACAAAGAAATCCATTTTCCGGATTTGCCGCTATCCACAAAACCATGACTCCTTGACTTTCATCCCGCCGAGACTATACCGGCGACGAAGGGACAATCGCTGATAAGCTATTTTCGCCGAACCGCATTTTGCCTCACCCTGCCATTTTTCGGCAGGAAACGAGCCGTTGATGCCGGCGTTTTTCAATAATCATCTAACTGTATTTACAGGTTTTATTTAAAAAACAATTTTTGGGCCTCCCCCATTGGCGGGCCATGTTTTTTATAATGTGCTATTTTTCCTAAACAAATAGAGAATATGAGTGATATTCGAAACCATGAAGAGTCTTTATAGCCGTCTTTTCCGCTGGCGGCCTTTGCCTGGCCAAAAGGGCCATGGTTATCTTAATGTTGTTTAATTGCAATATGTTAATTTTCAAACAGGCCGGTACCACCGGCCGCGATGCAGACGGGGATCCCGTCTCAGGCTCCTCCAGCATGGTTCTTGCATATTTACACAGTCAGGAAAACACATGAACACAAAATGAGGGCTGAGTGATGAAAAGAGGACCTTAGCAAACACAAAAGAGTCGGTTATGTTCGCCTTGCGGGAAAGGAGGTGGTATGCATGATCTACTCAAACAACCGGACCCTTCACAATTTCTGGATTATCAATGTCGCCAGCGTTGCCCTGGGCATGCTTTTTCACGACAACCTGGCCGCCGATATGGCCCCCGTACTGGCCGGGCCGACCGCCATCCAGTCCACTTCCCTGAAAGTCGAATCAAAAAGCACTCCTGCAGACCACAGGATCGGCATATCCGGCATTCTTCGCGATAACGGGGGCATTGTCTTTCAGTTTTTAAATACCCTCTCCCTTGACCTGGCGGACCGCAACGCCTGGCTTTGCGCGGAAGCGGCCCCGGCTTCTCCGACCGCGGATGAATCCGCCGACGCTAAAGCCATCGACCAGTATGTGCTGATCAATGGCGAAAAAAAACACATCTCCGCCGTAAAGCGCGGACAGGTAGTGTCCGCGGCCTGCCGGGCCGCAGCTGAAACTTTAGGCGCCACCGGCCTGGGCCAAAAGGTCAGGGCCATTGAACGGGAACTCGCCCGATACTTTGTCGTGGAGGTCAGCAAGGACCGGTTTGCCGACCATGCCGACCTCTTTTTACCCGGGGAAGGGATTCTGCCGGATAAAAAAACAGAAAAAGAATATACAGTTTGCCTGGGGACCTCACTCTATACTGCCACCGATTCCCTCAAGGGGCGGTACGCCCTTGAGCTCAACGCTCTGTACCACGGCTGCCATGTCAACATCACCCACGATTTCGGCCACGGAGAAACGGCGCTTCTGGTTGAAAACGACCCGCTCAACAGGCTGCTGAATCTTTCCGCTTCATTCTACCTTGAGAAGAAAACCGATGGACCGGCATCGGCCATGATCAGTTTTTCGTGGCAGTTGTAAATGCCGGAGCTGTGGCCATTGAAAAAGGTATTTTTTGATTTTGGTACCGATCCCGATTCCGATCTGGATAAATGGGAAGCGGGGCTATCTGCCCCGGCCAAGGAAAAGAACCACAAAAGCCCCAAATCCCACGCACCATGCGTTGATCAGGGCATTGGTGACCAACTCCATGGAAGATGCGCCGTAAACGCCATTCTGAAGGTTGAAGCAGAAGTCCAGTACCCCCAGAAAGATCAGTGCCCCGGCGCAGACCAGGGAAAGGGGCCGGCCCGCGGCCTTGCCAGCCAAAAGCAGCCGGCCGCCGGCAACCAGGCCGACGGCCAGCAGTGTGTCGGGAAAGGGGAAGGCGTGTTCGTAAGCAAAATAACATGGCGGCGGATTGGGGGGGGCCAGGCCGACGGTGAAAAAAGCGGCCCAGAACAAAAGGATGCCGATGCCCGTGGCCACTTGCAGCAGACCCGTTAGCCGTATTCGCCTATCCATGGCTTTTCTCCACCGAGGCCACGATGGATTCGGCGATTTTTTCCGCGGACTTGCCGAACAGGTCCTTGATGTCCACCAGTTCTAGAAAGCTGTCCTGCCAGATCACGCTGCTTTCCTGTACGATATTTTTTATGCGCTCGGCTTTGCCGCCCAGGGCCTTTTTCTTTTCAAACAGGGAAGCGTCTTCCTTAAAACCGATATTGAGCAGCAGGATGAAGCGGATCATGCCGCCACGGGCCGGGGATGCCGACAGCACCGGGATCACCACGATATGGCGGTCGTCCTTGCGGCCTTTTCCAATATAGACGTTGCCTTCCCGCACGATGATCTTCTTGGTGCCTTTGAGCCGGGTATCGGTTTCCACCCGGGAAGGGATGGCGGCCAGGACCCCGGTCTTCTTGAGAATGCCGATGGTGGTTGCGTCGGTGGGCTCGCCCAGCAGGTTTAAATGATCCACCTTGTAAAGAATGGCGCCCTTGATCTCCGCCACAATGGGCTGGACGTTCCGAAGCACCACGATGTTGGTATTGGTGAGCTGGGAAATGTGCAGGTCAAAGGACGCCAGGGTTTCAAAGAGAATTCCCTCCATGGTTTCACGGGTCCGGCTGGTGCCCACGGTCACGGTCTTGGCCTGGTGCTTGATGGCGTCCACGGGCCGGGCCATGTGATTGATGGAGCGGCCCAGGTATTCAAACAGGGTATCGATCATGTTGGGAGCCGTTCCCTTTTTGCCAAAGTCCAGTTCAAAATCGGAAAACGGCAGCCGTCCCGACAGGTACTTGAGCAGCAGGGCCAGGTCCGAGGCCAGGGAGATGGCCGCCGGGCAGGCGGCGTCGTGCCGCCGGGCGCGGAAGGCGGCGTAGAACCGGGCAATCTTTTCCCGGAACCCGTTTTCCAGAATCACCTCAAAAAGATCCATGCCCTTCTGAAGATAATGGGCGATATCGCCGCGCACTGTTTCCCGGAATTCATGAAGCATCCGGGCTCCCTCGTTGATGGACAGGGCCGCGTAGTATCCCCACAGGTGGCCGGCAAAGGTGTTGACTATGGGACCGAAGTGCTCGGCCACCTGGGGAACGGGAATCACGGCCTCGGCATAGGGGGTAAACCGTTCTTCTCCTTCGTCGGCGATGACGATGGGCGCGGCCCTGTGGGCTTTAAAAATGGCGGTGTCCTTGACGATATCCTCCAGGACCCGGGCCCGCGAACCGGCAGCGCACACGATGATTAAAGGCTCGGCGGAAAGATCAATGTGTTTTTTATCCTCAACATAATCGGAAGAGATGGTTTTGTAGCACAGTTCGCTGAGCTTGATCCGGATTTCATCGGCCGCCGCCTTGTTGGACCCGCTCCCCACCACGGCCCAGTAAGTCCGGGCGGACGCCAGCCGGCCGGCGCTGGCCCGAATGGCTTCCTGCATCACGAAAATTCGACGCAGGCACGCCGGCAGCCGCAGCAGCTGTTTGATCTCGCCGGTGATAAAAGCATTATCCCGAACGCCCCGGAGGCGGGCCAGGGCCAGGCCCAGCAGGGCGCCGGCCACCACCTGGGAATAAAAAGCCTTGGTAGAGGCCACCGACATCTCGATATCCCGGCCGGTGCTGGTATAAATCACGCCGTCCACCTTGAAGGTCAAATCAGAGTCCCGGCGGTTGACAATGGCCAGGGTGTGGGCTCCCCGCTTTTTCACCATATCCACGGCCCGGTTGGTGTCGGTGGTGGTGCCGGACTGGCTGATGGCGCAAACCAGCGTATCGGCCAGCGTGTCGGGACCCGCGTGTTCCATCAGGTCCAGACCGCTGAGTTCCGACGCCTTGAGCGCCCGCACCCCCGTGGAGGGATCGGAAAGGTAGTACTCCAGAATGCCGGCACAGGCCATGGCCGCCACTCCGGCGGTTCCCTGGCCGATGAAAAAGACGCGGCGGATCTTGCCGTCGGCCATGGCCCGGCAAAGCGCCGGAGGCAGGCTCTCCTCACTCAGGGCGATCTCCAGGTGGCTTCCGTCCCCCGCGGTTTGCCAGCGGTTGTAAAGCGTTTTCTCTATGGCGGCCGGGGCCTCTGAAATCTCCTTGAGAAAATAGTGAGAATAGCCCTGGCGGTCTACGTCTCTGGAGGTGATGTCGGTTTTGAGCAGCCGGTGGGCTTCGGCGCAAACCGGCGTGCCGTCGTAGCAGATGGTCTTCATTCCGCTGATGCCGCCGGTCCCGTCCAGAATCACGATCTGGCCGCCGCCGGTTGGGCCCGCGCCGTTGGTGTTCATCTTCACAAAGTCCGCGGTCTCCTCAACGATGCCGTAAAGCTCGGAGGAAACCACGTAGTGATCCTTTGCCATACCCAGAAACAGGGCCTGGCCGCTGCCCTTCTGGGCGAAAAACATTTTTCCCGGCGCCAGGCTGGTGTGCATGGAAATGGCATGGGATCCTTTAAAGTCGCTCACCGCCCGCCGGAACGCCTCTTCAATCTCATGGCCCTGCCGCAGGTAGGTCTCAATGCGCAGGGGGATCACCTTTGTGTCGGTGGTGATCTCCCCGGGAATCATACTGCCCGACGACTCCAACTCCGCCTTGAGATCCTGAAAGTTGTCGATGTCGCCGTTAAGGCAGACGTGAATCACCGGCCGCTCCGGCGGCTCCCCGGCGGCAACGCGGCTGTCCTGGGGATGACAGTTGGCTTCTGTGATGGTGCCCACCGAGGCCCACCGGGTGTGGGCCGACAGGGTGCAGTGCTGTATGGGGCCGTCCAGCAGGCGCCAGAAAAGCGCGTCGGCCTGCATCTGCTCCCGGAGAAACCCCACATTGTCGCCCAGACTGCCGATCTCGGCGGCCACCTTGTAAACAAAGGTCAGGCAGACCGGCGCTTCGGTTGAAACGCGGGAAAAAGAGATGGAACGGTTTGTCAGCACCCGGGGGTTGATCCGCTGCTCAAATTCGCCGTCAAGACCGGCCCCGGCGAGGGCCTTGGAAAACCGGTCAAAGGCCGGGGCGTCCAGAAACGCCATGACGGAGATGCCCGCCGAGTCCCGGCCCCGCACTTCCAGCCGGTCCAGGCTGTTGAGCGCGATGTTGATTTTCCGGACCAGGCAGATAGAGGCGAAAGCAAGGTCCGCGCCCCCGGCCATGGACTGAACTTTTTTCAGGTTGCCGCAGACCTCGGTTTCCAGGCACCAGCAGATGTCCCGAATCTGTTCAAGCCGCGCAAGCGCGCCGGAAAAGGACGCGGCGTCCATCCGGCCCGCATGGCGGTCTGTGGCCGCGCTTTCGGCGTCAATCAGGCCCCGAAGCCCCGCAGCCAGGTCGCACACGGCCTTCGCGGCATCCGGATGGGTATAAAGATAAAAAAAGGCGCCGTCGGTTTTCAGGTCAACGGCCGCCTTTGCCAGCCGGTCAAGGATGTCGTTGCCGCCCAGATACCGGTCTGCGATAAACCCGCCGCTCTCCACCATTCGGTCAAGAGTGCTTTCCCGCACCCGGTCGACCGAATCCTGAATGCCGGGCAGGTCGACGTCCGGGGCCGGCCCGGCGCTGCTTTTAAACGGAACAATGGCGACAATACCGCACATGCGGGGCTTCCCCTTGTTACGTATTACATTTGTTTATACAACGCTTTGATTCGCTCCGGCGGCATGACCTTCTGCCACTCCTTGCCCAGGGCATTTTCCCACAGGGGCGCCAGGCCGAAGGCCACGTTGGTCATGGTATCAAACTGCGCTTCGGTCAGACCTTTCGTGATATTGCGTGGCAGATCAATCCCGTTTTTCTCCAGCATGCGCCGGAACTCGGCCACGCCCTCGGGATAGAACTCATCCAGGTAGTCGAAGGCGATGGAATTGCCGACGCCGTGATGCACACCCAGCACAAATGAAAGACCATAGGACATGGCATGGCACACCCCCACCTGGGAGTAGGCGATGCTCATGCCGCCAAAAAAAGAGGCCATCATCAGCCGATCGTCACTGTCCGGCCAGTCCTCCAGATAGACCTGCCGGCACAGATCAAGGGCCTTTTCGCCGTAGGCCCGGCTGAAGGCATTTAAGAATGTGCCCTGAAGCGACTCGATGCAGTGAATGTAACAGTCCATGCCGGTGTAAAACCACTGGTCTTTGGGAACGCCGGCAATGAGCTCGGGATCGAGCACCACCTGGTCGAAAACCGTGTGATCGGAGTTGATGCCCAGCTTTTTAGTGGGGCCGGTGAGCACGGTGGTGCGGGAGACTTCGGCGCCGGTGCCCGACAGGGTGGGAACGCCCACGTGGTAGACCGCCGGAATCCTGATCAGGTCCCATCCCTGATAGTCCGCGGCCGACCCCGGATTGGTCAGCATGAGGGACACCGCCTTGGCCAGGTCCATGGTGGCGCCGCCGCCGATGCCGATCACGCCGTCCGGCAGTTTGGCCGCGTACGCCTTTACCTGGGCCGTCAGACTGTCCACGTACTTGGTCTTGGGCTCGTCATCCACGTTGACAAAGATCGTCAGGTCCCCGTCTTTGGCCGGCACCCGGCGGCTCAAGGGCTTGCCCTTGAACACGTCGTCCACCAGGAACACCATGAAGGACCCTTTTCTTTTTGCCGAAAGAATATCATCAAGCTGGTTGAACGATCCCCTGCCGAACACCACACTGGAAATCATGCGAAAGTTTCGATACATGGTTCACCTGTCATTTGGAAAAAACGGTTCGTATTTTTTGAATCCGGTCGGCCAGCTGAGCCGGTGTCCAGGAAAGTTTGATCTGCATGGAGATGCACCGGGACATGATCGCGTCGGACCGGGGGACCTCCACTTTTGAATAGTCGGGGAAGTCATCGGCCAGGGACGCGGCCAGCCGGGCCGCCACGGCCATCTTTTTCAGATGGTGCCACTGGCGGATGTAATGCCAGTTGTTGGCATACCAGTAAAAACAGCCGTCCACGCCGGCGTCGCCCAGGTCCCTGGCCGCCTGCCGGGTTTGCGCCTCGTCGGGCAGGAAAAAGGAAAGGAAGGTGGCCGAGTCTCCCGCCGGGTCGGGAATGCGCCGAAAAGAGATCTGCTCGAATTCGGACATGGCCTCACGGATTGCTTTCTTGTTGGCCCGCTGCACGGCCAGAATGCGGTCCAGCTTTCGCAACTGGGCCACGCCCACGGCGGCGTTGAGTTCGCTGATGCGATAGTTGGCGCCCAGCACGATATGGTCTTCCTTCCCCCGGTCGTTGCCGATGTGGTCGTGGCCGTGGTCGGCATAGGCGTCGGCCTTCACGTAGCAGTCGCGGTCGTCGGTGATGACCCCGCCGCCCTCGCCGCAGGTGATGGTCTTGACCGGGTCAAAGGAAAAACACCCCGCCTTTCCGAACCGGCCCAGGCTTTTGCCGCCGAAAGTGGCGCCGATGGACTGGCAGGCGTCCTCGATCAGGACCAGGCCCCTGCGGTCGCACAGGTCTTTTATGGCGTCGATTTGGGCCATGCTGCCGCACATGTGAACCGGCATCACCGCCTTTGTGCGCGGGGTCAGCGCTTTTTCAACGGCCCCGGGGTCCAGGCACAGCGTCTCGTCGATTTCCGCGAACACCGGAATCGCCCCGGCGTTGAGCACCGCCTCGAACGTGGCCACAAAGGTAAAGGAGGGCACCACCACCTCGTCTCCGGCGCCGACGCCGCAGGCGGACAGGGCCACGGACAGGGCCGCGGTGCCGCTGGAGCACAGCAGGGCAAATCCAGCCCCGGTTCTTTGGCACAGCTCTTTTTCAAAAGTTTTTGCCTTCCAGTGGTTGTTGCGCGCCGCGTCAAACCCGTAGCGGAAGAGCACACCGGTGGACAGCACGTCATTGACCTCTTTTCGTTCCTCGTCGCCGAAAATTTCAAATCCGGGCATTCTGTCTCCTTAAATATGTGGGAACTTCTAAAAATTAAATTAACCGCGGAGGCGCAAAGGACGCAGAGAAAAGCATGAACGCTGCGTGTAAAGCAGGAAGCCTCACCCTTTGCGCACTTTGCGTCTCTGCGGTGCAAAAAAAGAAACACCCGAAATCAGAATTTCGTTTTTGGGCATGAGACGAAATCCAATTTTTATGGATATCCATGTGTTTTACTTAATCCGCGTCCCCGGCGCAGCCGGTTTATCCGTGGTGGCCGTCACCCCGTTCTTGCCGTCCACCGCGGCAAGGACCATGCCGTGGGACTCAACGCCCATCAGGATGGCGGGCTTGAGGTTGGCCACGATCACCACCTGTTTTCCCACCAGCGCTTCCGGCGGATAAACCTCGGCAATGCCAGCCACGATGGTGCGAATCTCGCCGATGTCCACGGTGAGCTTAAGCAGCTTGCGGGCCTTGGGGATTTTTTCCGCGGCCGTTACCGTTCCCACGCGCAGATCCACTTTTGAAAAGGTTTCAATATCAATTTCCGGGCCGATGGGGGCAACCGGCTTGATCTCTTCGGCCGGCGCGCATTCGGCCGGGGCCGCAGTCCTGGCTTCCACCCGGGGAAAAAGCGAGGCCGGCTTTGCCACCATCGTCTCCGGTGCCAGCAGCCCCCACTGCTTTAAATCATCCAGCCGGAACACCTCTTTTTCCGGACCGTCAAAGCCCAGGTGCGCCATCATCGCCTTTCCGGTGCCGGGCATGACCGGGTAGACCAGGCCCGCCACCACCCGAAGCCCCTCCAGCAGGGTGTAGATCACGGCAGACAGGGCGTCAGCCCTGGACGGGTCTTTGGCCAGGGCCCAGGGCGCCGAGTAGTCGATGAACCGGTTCATGGCGCCAATCAGTTCCCAGACGGCGGCCAGGGCCTTGGACACATGGAAATCGGTCATTCTGGCCTCGTATTCGGCCACGGTTTTTGCCGCCAGGCCGCGAATGTCCAGTTCACCGGGCGGCAGACCGGCCGTGTCCATCCGGGGCACCCGGTTTTTAAAATACTTGGCGGTCATGGCAAGAACCCGGGAAAAAAGGTTGCCCAGGTCATTGGCCAGGTCCGAGTTGATCCGCAGAATCAGTGCGTCTTCGGAAAACCCGGCATCCAGGCCGAAAGTCATCTCCCGGCAGAGAAAGTAACGGAATGCGTCTGTGCCATAGACCTTTTTCATGTCCAGGGGATTGACCACGTTTCCCAGGCTCTTGGACATCTTACACGACTCTATCTGCCAGAACCCGTGCACGTTGAGATGGTTGTAAAGCGGTATACCGGCGGCCTTGAGCATGATGGGCCAGAAAATGCCATGAGGCTTGATGATGTCCTTGGCCGTCAGGTGCTGAACCGCGGGCCAGAATGTTCTGTAGTTCTCGCCGTCCGGATAGCCGAGGGCCGAAATATAGTTGATCAGGGCGTCAAACCACACATAGGTCACGTACCGGTCGTCAAAAGGCAGGGGGATGCCCCAGTCAAGGCGAGACCTGGGCCGGGAGATGCACAGGTCCTCCAGGGGTTCTTTCAAAAACGAGAGAATCTCGTTGCGGTACCCTTCCGGCCTTATGAAATCGGGGTTTGCGGTAATGTGGTCCACCAGCCACTGCTGGTACTTGCTCATCTTAAAAAAGTAGTTGGTCTCTTTGATCCGCTCCGGAGGACTGTCGTGGTCCGGGCACTTGCCGTTCACCAGCTCCCGCTCGGTGTAAAACCGCTCACAGCCGAAACAGTAGAGTCCCTCGTATTCACTGAAGTAGATGTCGCCGGCATCATAAATGGCGGACAGCACCCGGTTCACGACGCGCTTGTGGTCCTCGTCCGTGGTGCGGATAAAGTGGCTGTAGCCGATACCAAGCTCGGCCCACAGATCCTTGAACAGGGCGCTGATGCTGTCGGCATAGGCCTTGGGTGAAACTCCCTGGGCCGCGGCGGCCTTCATGATCTTGTCACCGTGCTCGTCGGTGCCGGTGAGAAAGAACACCTTTTTGCCCGCCATGGCGAAAAACCGGGCCGCCACGTCGGCCATGACGGTAGTATAGGCGTGTCCCAGATGAGGCCTGGCGTTTACATAGTAGATCGGCGTGGTGATATAAAAACAATCGGACATGTTCTTTTTCCTGTCGTGCTATTCTTCGGATTCCTGTCTGGCAGGTTCTTCCTCCGGTCCGCCGTCCGGTTCGTCCGCCGGCGAATCCGCCGGGTGTTCATCCGCTTGACCGGCCTTCTGGCCGGCGGCGGATTTCCCGGACCACGGCAGAATGTCGGCCACCGCAACTTCGACCCGGGTGCCGTCCTCCTTCTGCAGCGTGATCCGGCCGCCCACCGGGTTGATCTCCACCACCTTGCCCTCTCCCCCGGTGGTATTCACCCGCCGGCCCACATCGGGCATTCCCTTCTTGAGCTTGTTGTAGGAGACCTCCTCATACGCCAGGCAGCACATGAGGCGGCCGCAGAGCCCGGATATCTTGGTGGGGTTTAAGGATAGCCCCTGGTTTTTGGCCATGCGGATCGAGATGGGGTCAAACTTTCGTAAAAAACTGGCGCAACAGATTTCCCGGCCGCACCGGCCGATGCCGCCGGTGATCTTGGCCTGGTTGCGGATGCCCACCTGGCGCATCTCAATCTTGATGCGGAACTCCTTGACCAGACGCTTGACCAGTTCCCGGAAATCAACCCGGCCGTCGGCGGTATAGAAAAAGGTCAGTTTTCTGGCATCAAAGGTGCATTCCACGGAGAACAGGTTCATTTCCAGGCTCAGGTCACTGATCTGCGCCTGACAGAAGTCAAAGCCCTTCTTTTCAAGCACCCGGTTTTCCTCAAGCTGGGCAAAATCCTTTTCCACGGCCTTGCGGTGGACTTTTTTGAGCGGTGTCTTGATGACATCCATGTTGGCCGGGGCCGACGGAGAACAGACCACGCCCATGCCGAACCCCTGTTCGGATTCGACGATCACATGGTCTCCCACCTCCAGCACAAAGGCCCCGCAGTCAAACACGTAGGCCTTGCCGTCGGGCTTGAACTTAATTTCAACCGTTTTTCTCATAGTTTATCCGCCAGGGCCAGGGCCATTTTCTCCATGGCCAGCCGCACGTTCAGTTTCCGGGCCACGGCCTTTTCAACATCGGCCACGGCATCGAGCTTCCGGGCAAGCGCCTCAAATGTCGCCCGCTCCGATATTTTCCGCAGGTCGTCGGCCAGGTCGGCGCCGGTCACGCGGGACCGGCCGCACTGCCACAGCACCGCGTCGTAAAGGCAACCGTAAAGCATGGCCAGCCACTGGCCGACCCGGTTCCTGTCCTTCTGGAGCCTTTCGGCAAAGGCCAGCACCCGGGGCACCGGCCGCGACGGCAGGGCCGCCAGTTCACCGGCCAGCCACCGGCGGCAGGCGGTCAGGGATTCGGCCTCGCTTCCACCTTCGGCCAGTGTCAGGGCCTTTGCCACACTGCCGCCGGACAGCAGGGCCACGGCCCGGGCCTCATCGGCCGGCATGGCAAACCGGTGACGCAACAGGCCCCCGATGTTCTCGGCGGAAACCGGGACAAACCGGACCTGCCGGCAACGGGAAACCACTGTGGGCAGCAGGTCGGACGGGTGTCCGGCGGTCAGGAAAAAAAGGGTCCTCGGCGGCGGCTCTTCCAGGGACTTGAGCAGGGCGTTGGCCGCCTCGGTATTCATGGCCCCGGCGTCTTCGATAATCACCACCCGTACGCGGGCCTCATGAGGCCGAAAGGCGAGCCTGTCGATCAGTTCCCGGATACGCCCGATCTTTATAATATCCCCTTCCGGTCTGATCTCCGTCACGTCGGGATGAATGCCGGTCGCAATGGCCCGGCAGATCCGGCAAACCCCGCAGAAAGGAAGGACGACGCCGGTTGTGGGATGTGTCGGGATGTTGACGGACGGCGCCGCGTCCGGAGAGAGGCAGTTGCAGGCCATGGCAAAACCCATGGCGGCGCTGCGCTTTCCAATGCCGTCTATTCCGGTGAAAAGAAATGCGTGGGGAATATCGCCGCTGGCCAGGATTCCGGCAAGGGTCCTCAGGGGCCTTTCCTGATCCATCAGCTCGTCGAATCGAGGCACAACCTTAACTGTTGATCCGCTCTTTAAGCTCTTTTCCACATTTGAAAAACGGAAGTTTCTTGGGCGCAATGGTGACCTTTTCGCCGGTTTTGGGATTCCTTCCGGTATAGCTCTTGTATTCCTTCACAAAAAAGCTGCACAGGCCCCGGACCTCGACCCGCTCACCCGCCGCCAGAGTATCGGCCATGGTGTCAAAAAAAGTTTTGACGATCTTGGCTGCCTCGACCTTTGAAACACCTGTCTTGTCCTTCAGGGCGGTGACCAGTTCCAGTTTGTTCATCGATCCTCCTTGAATATGAAAAGCCACTAATGATTCTTGGTCTGTTGTCCGGGTTAAAAAAACAGGAATGTTAAACCATAACCTATCATGGGAAGTCAAGAAATTATAGATATTTTTATCAAAAACCGTGTTTACGGGTTGACCGTGCATTGTGGCACGGCGCCGTCGCCCCGATCATGGATAGCTTTCAATATCGGCGCCGGAGATGTCGGTGCCGATCTCGCCCAGGCCGTAAAGCGTAAACATCACCAGATAGGTGCGGTCATCCGGTTCGTCGGCGTAGCTCACGTCCACGGACCAGCACGATGACCGGTAGATCACCCCGAATTTGGCCAGAATGTCCATGTGCTGGAAAATATTGCGTTCATAATCGGCGTACAGCGAAAACGCGTCGTTGATGACAAGGGTGGCCGCGCCATATACCGATTCGGAGGCATTCTGCTTGTACCGGTAACCGCCGGAAAACTCGTCCCCCCGCGCATCTGAAAAGGCCAGCTCGCCAGTATAACCCGTCCATTTGCCGGCGTAGGGCTCCCACCGGGCATCGCCGTCAAAGCGGAAAAAAGAGGATGGCCGAAGGTCCAGTTCGGCCAGCACGGGAGAAAAAGGCTGCCGGCGCTCCGGGTTTTGCCATTTTGCCGGATCATCCTCCCCGGCCTCGTTGATGTCATAGCTCTGGGAAAGCTTGAGCCGGGCCGCCTCCCGGTAGAACGCGGTCCTTGACGGCTGTAGCGCCTCTGCCGGGGACTGCGCGGCCTCTGCTTCCCCGGCCTGAGGCGGTGTTTCCCGTTCTGCCCCGGCTTCCTGCCATCCCTTGAAGGTCAGCAGGTTGGTGACCGAATACGTGACCGTGTTGGCCGCCTCAATGATGTCTATGGAATCATCAAACCGGGGATAGGTGTCCTGGTCCTTTTCCGGCACATAGTCATACCGCACCTGGGGCACGATGGTGTGGCAAAGCCGTTCCCCGGTTTCAGGGTTCAAGTCGAACACCCGGTAGAGCTCAGAGGCCATCTCCAGCCGGGCGTCGTAAAGCTCGCGGGACCGGGCGCGGTCTTCCCCGCTTTCTTCGCCGTACCGCTCCACCTGCCAGAAGGTCTCGCGCACCCCCAGGGAGGGCTCAAACGAAAAAAAGTTTTTAACACGGCCGGGAAGCGCGATTCTGGGATGGATGTCGGTCCGATGGCCCCGCAGGGAGTCCTCCGTATATCCATAAAGGTACTCGCTGT
>JBMORB010000109.1:0-3306 GCA_049320925.1 Thermodesulfobacteriota bacterium
GGTGAGATAACCGGCGTCCACCAGCATTTCACCGAGTTTTTTCCGCGCGCGCTTGCCGGTAAAGGTTCCCGTTTCAGCCATGGCGTCAGGCGTCTCCTTGCGATGAATTCACGGGGGCCGGCGGAGATGAATCTCTGGACTCTTCCCCGGGACTCGTCTCCGGCAATTTTACAATCGACGGCTTGAAAAACCGGGGCCGTATGATTCTGACCGGCAACAAAGCGGCGTCGGCCGCCGGGGGAACCTGCGCCGTCGTCATCTCAACGGCCGGTTCCGGTGTCACATCAACGGCTGCCATGGGCGCGGCCCTGGTCTCCGGTTCAGGTGAAACCTCGACAGCCGCCTGCGGCGCTGTCTTCACGACAGGCGCGGGGGAAACCTCGGCGGGGCCTTCCGTTGCCGGCGGTTGACCGGCCACCGGGCCATCGGGAAGGGGTGTTTCAGGTGCTGGTTGCGTCTCGATCGGCGCCGTTTCCTCCGGTTGGGCCGCCGCCGTGGGGGCCTGCCGGATTTCGCCGCCAAGGCTCTCATCACCGCCGGGCCGGTCCTGGGAAAACAGGAAAAGGCCGCCGGCAATCAGCACCAGCCCCACCAGGATGCCGGCCACCAGGGGCGCCACCGGGGCCTGCTCAACGAATATGGCGCCGGTGGTCCGCCGGGCCGCGGCAGTGACCAGGGGCGCGGTGACACGGGTCTTGTTTTGAATGATCAGGGCCAGCAGGGCCTGGTGGCACAGATGAATGATTTTCCGGGGATAGCCCCCGGTGAGGCGGTAAATGCGCCACAGGGCCGGAAGCGTGAAGGTGAGCGCCGATTTGCCGGCCGAAGCCTTGCTGATGCGGAACCGGATGAACCCCACCGTTTCCCTGAAATTCAAGGGCCCGAGCCGGTAAAAAAGATTGATCCGGTCCTTGAAGTTTTCCCGCTGCACGATGATCTGCTCGAACTCGGGCTGGGCGAAAATGACGATCTGAAGCAACTTGTGCTCATTGGTCTCGTAATTGAGCAGTTCCCGCAGAATCTCCAGCGCGAACCCGGGCAGTTTCTGCCCCTCGTCGATGATCACCAGGTGCGTATAATCTTTTTCGGCGCATTCCTTAAACAGGCTGTTTTTCACCTGTTCCTTGAGGGCGCTCTCGTCGGTTTCCGGTGAGGGGGCGCCGGCAAAGGCGCCGGCCAGGGCCGAGAGGAACTCCACCGGCGATGGAAAGGCCGGGTCCAGGAAAAGGTGGGTCCGAATGCGCCCGTCCTCGGCAAGCGTACGGATCAGGGTCCGGCAGAGGGTCGTTTTACCCGTGCCCACGTCGCCGGTGACCACGTTGAGCCCCCGTTTGAGGCGGACGGCCAGTTCAACCTTCTGCATGCAGTCATGGTGCGCGAGGGAAGGGAAAAACAGGTCCGGGTCCGGCGCGTTGGAAAAGGGCTCCCTATTGAGCTGCAGCAGGGTAAAATAGTCCATAAATCAGGAATCCTCGCCCGGCGGAACCGTGACTTTCTTTTCCGTGCCGGCGCCGGTGGCGGCCGTATAGGGCTCCAGAATGTGAGGCGTGATGAAGATCAGCACCTCCTCCATGTCGTTTGACCGGCCCGTGGACCCGAAAAGCAGGCCCAGAATCGGAATGTCCTTTAAGAAGGGAACGCCGAACCGGCTGTTGGAAGAGGACTGCTTGTTGAGACCGCCGATCACCGTTGTCTGGCCGTCAAACAGGATCATGTCGGTTTCCGCGTTCTTGGTGATGATGGTGGGGTTGCCGTCGGTCAGGGCCGCGTTGGACCAGTCCAGCTCGTCCTTGTGGGTCTTGATCTTGACCCGGAGGGTGACGTCGTCGATGATATGGGGCGTGACCTCGAGACTCAGCACCGCCTTTTTCCACTCGATATTGACCTCGTTGTCCTCCACGGTCTGGTAGGGGACGTCCCGCCCGCTTTCAATTGTGGCCGGGCTGTTGTCCAGGGTGGTGATGGAGGGCGATGACAGAATGTTCAGCTTGCCGTCCTCTTCCAGGGCCGTGAGCTGGGCCGCGATCAGGCTCTGGCCCACGTCCTGGTAGATGTATCCCAGGGCAAGTCCGGTGTTACCCAGGTTGGCCGGGAAATTGGCGGCCCAGCCGCCGGAGGGGTTGGCCGAAACCGGGGCCCCCGTGGCGTCAAACAAAGTCTGGCCGGCCGGGCCCTCGGTGGCGCCCGTGAACCAGCTGTTCTTCTTGTCCTTGGCCACTCCGCCCCATTGAATGCCCAGCTGGCGGGCCGTATCCTTGGTGGCCTCCACGATGTGGGCCTCGATGAGCACCTGCTTGGTGGGCCGGTCGATCTGCCGCACCAGGGCCGCGCACTGCTCAATGCCGGGGCCCGGGGCATGCACAATCACCGCGTTGTTGCGCTTGTCCACGGCCACGCCGTACTGGGTCTCCTTGACCCCTTCCGCCGACGCCGCGCGCACGGTCACCGGCTTGAGCAGATTGGCCACTTCAGCGGCCTCGGAGTATTTGAGGAAAAACACCTCGGTGACGACGCGCTCGCCCTGCTGCTTGCGGTACTCGCTTTCAATGGCAAAGTCCTGCTGAATGTCGGCCAGTGTCTTGATGCGCAGGGTGTCGCCGATGCGGTTGTAGGTCAGGCCATGGGTCCGCAACAGGCTGGCAAAAGCCTCCTTCCAGGGCACCTGCTCGGCGTTGATGTTGGAACGGCCGGAAACGCCGGGACTGATGACGATGCTTTTGCCCGCGGCCCGGGTCAGGGCCCGCAGGATAACGGCAATGTCGGTATCGGTCATGTGCATGGTCACCGGGGTGTCGGGAAGGTCCTCCAGGCCGATCAGGGCATCACCGTCCTCGGCGCCCAGCTTGTAGCTCGGCTTGACTTCAGTGGCCGCGGGAGCACCCTCCCCCGGTCCTTCCGGACCGGCCACCGGCACGTCGATGACCGGGGACTCGGCCGGTGAATGACCCCTTGAGACTTCAGCCTTTGCCTTCCATTTTTCCAGAAAATCCCGCTGCTGCACTTCCGGACGGGTTTTCCCGCATCCCCACGCGCACAGGGCCGCCATGCAGATCAACAGGAACAGGGAGCCCGCGCCGACCGCCGACCGGTTTTGTCTTTTCATTATTCCACCCTTGCCTCGGTTTCCTGCAATTTCACGATGATTTCTCCGCCGCCGCCCGACAGCACCACCCGGGTCGGCTGAATGCGGCGCAGTACGTGTTTCCCGTCGATCAGCCGCTCCCCTTCCTTGTATTCCCGTCCGTTGATGACGGCCAGCCTAACGTCGCCCACGGCGAGATAGCCGGAATAGACAAAAGACTGTCC
>JBMORB010000110.1:0-3298 GCA_049320925.1 Thermodesulfobacteriota bacterium
CACCTTGTAAGGGCAGGCCTCCAGGCAGAAACGGTATCCCTTGCACCGGTCCTGGTCGATGAGCACCACGCCGTCCTCGTCCCGCTTGTAAATAGCGTTTCGCGGGCAGGCGTCCACGCACGCGGGATAGGCGCAGTGGTTGCAGATGCGGGGAAGATAAAAATAGAAGCTGTTGGGATACTGGCCGGCTCCCTGGTCCTCGTCCCAGTTCATGGACCAGTCGGGCTTGCTGCCGTCCTCCTGGTTCTTGGCCTGAAGGTGAACCGCGCCGGCCTTGTTGTTCACCACTTCGTTCCAGTTATAGTCCCACATGTCGCCGAACTCCTTGCGGGTGGGATGCTTGCCCTGGACCGGCTCCATCACCTTGCCGCCGAACTTGACCTTATACCCGCCGCCCATCTTTTCCCAGTCCTTGGGCGATCCCTTGCCCGGCATGGTATTGACCTTGTTCCACCACATGTACTCCCGGCCTTCCTTGCTGGTCCACAAGGTTTTGCAGGCGATGGAGCACAACTGGCAGCCGATGCACTTGTTCAAATCCATCACCATGCCGATCTGGCGTTTGGACTTGCGCAGCATCTCCTTGGTCTCCTCAAAGGCCGCGGCCAGCTCCTTTTCCCTGTCGGTAAGGACTTTTTCATCAACAGCCATGGGTATTTCTCCTTTATGTTAATTTGTCGGTTATTCAGACAACATCACATCGCCGGCCTATCCCTCGATCACCAGCTCCCGCCATTCCTTGCTGAATGCCTTGATGCCGCCGCGCTCGCCGTTAGTGCCTTCCCATACAGCCACGCCGAAGCCGATGCTCTGTCCCGGCTTCAGGTCCACGGTCTCCTCGCCGGGCCGGGATGCCTTCAGGGGCCGGGCCATGACCACGCACCACGCGCCGTTCTCCCACCTGGAGTAGGAGGTCAGCGAGCTTTTTTCGGTGTAAAGGGAGGTGGACAGGCCGTGGGACACCTGGTTTTTGGGCTTTTCCTCGAAATCCGGCCGCCAGTACCAGGCGTTGGTGGGATAGTCCTGGGTCCCCATTTCGTTGATGGGGGTCTTGTCGATGTTCTTGAAGGGAAAGAGCAGGGCCACGCCGTCGGGAAACACGTTGATGTCGCCGATCTTCCGGCTGGGCTTCTGGCTGGTCCACTCGCAGTAGACAATAATATCGGTGCCGTTGTGAACGGCCTTGACGGTAATCTTTTTTACGGCGCCGATCTTGGCTTCATCATACACGCCCTTGATGTAGGGCGACGGCTGGTTGGCCAGCGGTGTGGCCGCGGTTTCAATGACCAGCTTACCGGCCTGCCAGACGCTGTTGGTACAGTTGAGCAGGTCCTTTGTGGCAGCTGAGACTTTCTTGCATATTACTTTTTCCATAGTGCACCCCTATATTTTTCGTTTATGCGGTTGGTTGTCCTGGATTACGCCTTTTCCACGTTCACGGCAATGCCCCGGTCGATGGGCTGGGCGCACCAGTTCCACCGCCAGTAATGCAGATGGCCGTAGTTATTGACCAGATCCAGCCACTTGATCATGCCGGGAATGGCGATGTCGTAGCTCTTCCACTCGGGGAACATGAAGGGCTCCCACGCATGGTAGATGATCACCTGACCCGGTTTGGCCGCGCTGGTTTCCGGACGGGCCGCCGGGGTCACCTTGACGTGAATCTTGAAGGAGGCAAAGTCGTTGAACACCCGCGCCAGATCTCCGTCCACGATTCCCCGCTTCTTGGCGTCCTCGGGGCTCATGAACATGAAGGGCCGGCCCTGATGGGTCCGCAACAGCTGCTCGTTGGAAATCCAGATGGAATGAATGCTCCACCGCTGATGGCCGCTGGTGAGCCGCAAGGGATGATTGCCGCCGATCTTGGGGTTGTCCTTGTGCACGGGCAGCTCTTCCTTGGCCTCCAAAAACCAGGGATGGTCGATGTAAAACTGAATCCGCCGGTTGTAGGTGGGGTACGGAATCTTTTTCTCGCCGGTGTGCCAGGTCAGCGGAATAATGGGCTCGTCGGGCTTGATGTCCGTGGCCAGGTTCATGGTGACCGGGTCGAAAATAGACACATCCACAAACCGGACGATGCCGTTTTCCCGCATGAACTTGAGGTTGGTGCCGGGCGGCAGATTGCCCAGCATCACGCTGGACTGAAGAGCGTCATCCATGATTTCATTAAAATCCTTGCCGGAGGAGCCCATGAGCTGCCAGTCGTATAGATTGCTGATGTCCACGTTGCCTTTGGCGTCCCGCACGGTAAACTGATTCAGAAACTCCATGTACTCTTTCTGAACCGGAACCCTGGGGACAAAATTAGTTTTCCCCTTTTTCTTGGCCACTTCTTCGATCTTCTTGGCCAGCATCAGGCAGATTTCCCACTCGGTCTTGCACTCACCGATGGGCTTGACCGCCTCATCGGTCAGGGTCAGCCAGGGCACGTGAGGCGTGGGGAACCGGGTGTCGAGCTTTTCATAGAAGCCGGCGCAGGGCAGGGCATAGTCGCCGTAGAGCAGGGTCGTGGTCCACCGGGTTTCAAAGCCGAAGATGGTTTTGTACTTTTTCCACAGCGAGGGCAGGATGTTCTTTTCCCATCCCCTGTTCTTGCGGGCCGGGTTGGTGCCCATCCAGCAGTAAACCGTGGGGGTCTGGTCCTTGGCCGGTTTGATATAACCGTCCCACCAGCCCTTGGACACTGCTTCGTCAAAATACTCCTTGAACTCCCGTTTCATGGTGGGGCAGTGCCACGCCTTGTTGTCCCAGGCCTTCTTGTAGTCCGAATGGTTGTAATAAAGGAAGGCGGGGATGGTGTAATTGACCATGTTCCGGTCGATGACCCGTTCCTGCATGATGGAGGCCATTTCATCGGAAATGGTGGGGTCCTGTTTTTTGAAACCCTCCCACACCCGCCGCATCAGGGGCAACTGCCGGGTCAGGTTCATCACACCGATCTTCTGCTTGAAGATCTGGGTGAAGGCGCCTTCAAACAGGGACTCGTTCCAGCCGCGGATACCGCAGCCCTTCTTACCCAGGCTGCCGGTAAGGGTCAGCACCAGGCACATGGCCCGCTCGATGAGGTCACCGTGATAGTACTTGGGCGAGTTCCACCCCACCATCACCTGAATGCCGCCGCTGGCCTTGTAACACTTTTCCGCCAGGCGCCGGATGGTGTCGGCGTTGGTGTGGCAGATGGCGGACGCTTTTTCCGGGGTGTATTCGCTGTCCAGCAGGGCCTTGAGCTTGCTGTAGACCGTCTCGACCTGAACGGTTTTACCGTCGATCAGTTTGGCCGTAAAAACGCCTTCCAGAG
>JBMORB010000111.1:0-3298 GCA_049320925.1 Thermodesulfobacteriota bacterium
CGGTCTGAATGTAGCAGCGGTCTTCAGACCGCCATGCGGCTGTGCGGCAAAGGAAGGCAGGCCGTTTTAAAAGGAAGCCTGAAGGCTTCCAATACGTTATCGGAATCGCTCTCGGTATCGGTATCGCAATCGAATTACAGCCACCCCCCACCCCCTCGCTCTTTGGGAGGGATTCGGTGTGAGGGTGTTAATGCCGATTCCGATAGCCATTTGAATAAACAACCAAAAAGACAATCTCCCCTGCTTTTCAGGTTTTTGGAAGTTCAAAATCAGGATTCCCCTGATTGTTTCCCCGCCGCCCGTGCGCTATCAATTAGCCCCAAAAAAGCGAAACACTGTTCGCACCTTTGACGCGCCGTCTTGGATAACGGCCCTCAAGGGCGAACGGGCAGACCACGGGGGCGAATATGAAACCCAAAGCCATGATTGAAGCCTGTTTTGAGCACTGGGCACGAGGCCTTTACCGGCATCCGCGCATCACTCTTCTGATCCTGCTCCTGATGATCGGTTTTTTTCTTTTTCAGATGCCCCGCCTTGCCTTTGACACCTCATCCGAGTCCCTTCTGCACGCGGATGACCCCTATCGTCTGGAATACGACCGGTTTCGCCAGACCTTTGGCCAGGACCGCCATATCATTCTGGGCATCACCAGCCCGAATATTTTCACCCCCGGCTTTCTGATGAAACTCAAGTCCCTGCATCAGGAGATAGAGACCGCCGTTCCCCATGTCCGGCGCGTCAACAGCCTGGTCTCGGCCCGCCGCGTCACCGGGGAAAACGACACCCTTGAGGTGGGCGAACTGCTGGAATCCTGGCCGGAAGAGCCCCTGAACATGGCTGACCTGAGAAAGCAGGTCATGGGCAACCCGTTTTATCGCAACTACCTGATCTCAGAAGACGCCTCCATGACGGCCATTGTCATTGAAACCGAAGCCCTCATCACCGAACCGCAGGCATCCAATGCCGAAGCCCTGACCGGGTTTTCCGACACACCGCCCGGCGAAGATGCCCGGAACACCGCCGACGGGGACACACGTTTTATTTCCGCGGACGAACTGCACAAAATCATCAGCGCCGTAACAGGGCTGATGCCCCGCTACCAGTCGCCTGATTTTCGTATCGGATTTACCGGCTCACCGGTGGTGGTTGACCTGTTCAACCGGGCCGTGGCCACGGACATGACCCGGTGCGCGTTCTACGCACTGGCCATGATCGCCCTGTCCATGGGATTTTTATTCCGGCGGGCGTCGGGCGTGTGCCTGCCGTTGATCGTGGTGGTGGCCTCGGCGGTCTCCGCCCTGGGACTGATGGCCCTGCTTGGCGTGGAGGTCAAAATCATGACCGCGATCCTGCCGGTCCTTCTGCTGTGCGTGGGAGTGGCTGATTCGGTCCATGTGCTGACCATCTTTTTCCGGGAATACCGGGCCGATACTTCCAAGGAAGAGGCCGTGGCCCGGGCCATGAGGCATTCGGGCCTGCCCGTGCTGCTGACCAGCCTGACCACCGTGGCTGGCCTGCTCTCCTTTGCCTTTGCCGAAATATCGGCCATCGGCGAAATGGGCGTGTTCTCCGCCGCCGGCGTCACCCTGGCCCTGGTGTATACCATCTGCCTGCTGCCGCCCCTGCTGGCCCTGCTGCCGATAGAACCCGGCCAGACCGCCGACCGGCACTCCATTGTCATGGACCGGATACTGGCGGGCACCGGCCGTTTCTGCGCCGGCCACCCGAAAAAAATTGTTGCTGTTTCCGCGGTCCTGCTGGTTCTGTCGGTGGGATTTCTGCCCCGCCTTCGCTACGTGGACCACATGCTCAATTATTTTTCCGATCACATGCCGGTCAAGCAGGACATGATCCGCATCGACAAAGCGCTGGGGGGCATCATCACCTTTGAGGCGGTGATCGATACCGGCCGGGAAAACGGCCTTCATGAACCGGCCATGCTTCACCGGATCGACGACGCCGCCGACCGGGTAAAGGCCGAAACCGCGGCCATGGGGCCGGCATACGCCGTGGCCAAGGTCTTTTCCATCACGGACGTGGTCAAGGAAATCAACCATGCCCTGCATGACGACGACCCCGCTTTCTACGCGATCCCCCAGGACAGCCGCCTCGTGGCCCAGGAGCTGCTTCTGTTTGAAAACAGCGGCAGCGATGAACTGGAGCCTATAGTTGATACGGCCTTTTCCAAAACACGGATTTCCGTAAAGGTGCCATGGCTGGACTCCATGGGGCTCTATCGGCTCAGCGAAAGCATTCGCCGGGTCTTTGAGGAGACCTTTGCCGGGCATGCCGATGTCACGCTCACCGGCATGTCGCTCATTCTGGCCCGCACCCTTCCGGCCACTCTGTCCAGCATGAAGGAAAGCTATCTGCTGGCCACCGTCATCATTTCCGTGCTGATGGTTTTTCTGGCCGGCAACGTGAAAATCGGCCTGCTGGCCATGTTTCCCAACCTGCTCCCCATCCTTCTGGTCATGGGCAGCCTGGCCGCCCTGGGTGTCCCCATGGACATGACCACTCTGATGATCGGCAGCATCGCCATCGGCCTGGTGGTGGACGACACCATGCACTTCATTCACCACTTCCGCGGGAACCTGGACCGCACCGGCGACCCGGAAGAGGCGGTCCGCCGCACCCTTCTGGGCACCGGTCGCGCCCTGCTGATCACAACCGTGGTGCTCTCCGGCGGTTTTCTGGCCCTGACCGCCGCGGTCATGCCCCACCTGTCGCGCTTCGGCCTTCTGCTGGCCCTGGCCCTGGTCCTTGCGCTGATCGCCGATTTTGTCCTGACACCGGCCCTGATGATGCTGGCCATCAGACCGTCAAAAGCGCCCTGCCGGACCATCGCCCCGTGCCCGATGCCGGAGACCGGCCCGGTGCCGGACCGTAAAACAGGAACCGACGGCTGAGGCTTTTGCATATGCGCCTTTTGAGAGGCCAAACGTCAACCCCAAACACAAGGAGGAAAAAATGCTGTTCAACTCGAACCCCATCGTCTCCACCCTGGTGCCGGTGGAAAAAATTTCAGAAAACCTGATCCGCGAGATGCACAGCCTGTTTATCGAGTACTATGAAAACGCCGACTATGAAACCTTCAAACAGGACCTGGGCGCCAAGACCGGCTCGTTCCTGTGGCGGGAACGAAAGACCGGCAAGCTGATCGCCTTTGCCAACATCAAGGTCATGCATCTCCCTTATAAAAAGCGCCGGGCCCATGTTTTTTTCTGCGGTGACACGGTCTTGCATCGCGACTACTGGCAGCGCAACTCCGCGGGAAACAGCCCCATGGCCGCGACGG
>JBMORB010000112.1:0-3257 GCA_049320925.1 Thermodesulfobacteriota bacterium
CCGGTACATGATGGGCACCGACAGCATGGACTTGATCCCCTCTTTTCTGGCCGCCTCGGGATAGTGCAAAAGAGAACTGGTCTGCATGTCTTCTATGTAGACCGGTTCCTTGGTGAAAAAGGCCGAATACTTTTCATCGACGAACACCGGCCCCTTGCTGGTATAGGTCTCGCTCAGGCCGTGGCTGGTGACGCGGAAAAGCTGCCGTTCCCGCTCGTCGAACAGCATGATGCAGCACCCCTTGAGCGCGAAAGTCCGGCAGAGGCCCTCCACGATGTGGGTAAACAGCAGGTTGACGTCCTCGTAGTTGGAAATCGCCCGGCTGATCGCCTTGAATTCCCTGAGATAAAACTTTCTGTCCACTTTATCGGTCATAATCCCCCCTGTCGTAAACAGGCCGCTTCCGTGCGTTGGGTCCGCGAAGTCAGCGTCCGTTGAAAAACGCCACCGGCCGCGTCCGGCCGCCAGGTTCCGGTCAGGGTCGGCGCCTGAAGGGCCACGGCCAGACGCTTTAAAAATACGGACCGCCGGACTTCCACGGCGCCGAACCGCATCAGGTGGGCCGTGGTCATCTGGCAGTCGATCATGTCGAAATTCCGGGCCGCCAGAAACTCCACCAGCCCGACCAGCGCCACCTTGGACGCGTTGCTGACCCCCGTGAACATGGACTCCCCGAAAAAACAACGCCCAAGGGAGACGCCGTACAGGCCGCCGGCAAGCCCGCCGTCCCGCCACGCCTCCACCGAATGGGCATAACCGGCCCGGTGCAGGCGGCAGTAAGCCTCGACCATCTCGCCGGTGATCCATGTCCCGGTCTGCGTCCGGTCGCCGGCCGTCGCGCAGGCCCGAATCACCGCCTCAAAGGCCGTGTCCATGGTAAGCGCAAACCCGCCCCCGCGTATCAGGCGACGAAGCCTCGCGGACACCCGAAGATCGCCGGGGAAAAGCACCAGCCGGGGATCCGGGGACCACCACAGCGTCGGCTCCCCTTCCGCGTACCACGGGAAAATGCCCGCCCGGTAGGCGGCCAGCAGGCGGTCGATACTCAAGTCACCACCCACGGCCAGCAGGCCGCTTGCCTCGGCAAGGTCAGGGGGAGGAAAGGCGATGGTGTCCGAGTCTAAAAGGAATATGGACATCCACGGACTCCGCGCTTGTTTGCGCACGCTCAATGGACAGCGGCAGGCGAATCAAAGACAAAGGCCAGCTTGTCGTCCCGCACGCCGATATGGACCGCCCCTCCGGTCTCAAGCCGCCCGAACAGGATCTCATCGGCCAGCACGTCCATGATCGCCGTCTGTATCAGCCGCTCCAGCGGACGGGCGCCGTAAGCCGGGTCGTGCCCGTTTTTCGCCAGCCACCGCCGGGCGTCGGTATCCAGGGAAAGGGTCACCTTGCGCGGCTCAAGCTGAACCGCCAGCTGACCGATGAATTTGTCCACCACCTTCTCCATGACCGCCGGATCCAGCCGGTTGAAACCGATGATACCGTCCAGCCGGTTGCGGAACTCCGGGGAGAAAAAGTTTTCCAGCGCTTTTTTCCCCTTGTCCGTCGGATTACCGGTGTCGCCGGAAAACCCGATGGTCGGACTGCTGATCTCCCGGGATCCCACGTTGGAAGTCATGATCAGGATCACGTTTCGGAAATCGGCCTCCTTGCCGTTGTTGTCGGTAAGGGTGGCATGGTCCATCACCTGCAGCAGAATGTTGTAGACGTCCGCGTGGGCCTTTTCGATTTCGTCGAGCAGCAGCACGCAGTAGGGATGCTTGCGGATCTTGTCGGTGAGCAGGCCGGCCTGGTCGAAGCCGATGTAACCGGGAGGCGCGCCGATCAGCCGGGCCACGGCGTGCTTTTCCATGTATTCGCTCATATCGAACCGGAGGAAGGTCACTCCCAGAATGGCCGCCATCTGCCGGGCCACCTCGGTCTTTCCCACGCCCGTGGGGCCGGTGAACAGGAAAGAACCGATGGGCTTTTCCGGTTTCCCCAGCCCGGCCCGGCTGCGCTTGATGGCGGTGACCAGCGACGCGATGGCATCGTCCTGGCCGAAGACCACCTGCTTGAGGCCCTGGTCCAGGCCCGCCAGCCGTTCCTTGTCGTTTTTCGACACGCTGCGCACCGGCACCCGGGCCATGCCGGACACGATTTTCTCAATATCGGCCGGATGGACCTTTGTGCGGTTGGCGCCGCCGGAAAGCCGGATGGCGGCGCCGGCCTCGTCGATCACGTCGATGGCCTTGTCCGGCAGAAACCGGTCGTTGAGGAAACGGGAGGCCAGATCCACCGCGCTTTTCAGGGCCGCATCGGTAAAAATTATATCGTGGTGCGCCTCGTAGCGGGACTTGAGCCCTTTGAGAATCTTCACGCAGCAATCCACCGACGGCTCGCTGATCTCGATCTTTTCAAACCGCCGGGACAGGGCCCGGTCCTTGGCGAAATGGTTGGTGTACTCTTCGTAGGTGGTGGACCCGATGCAGCGGATCTCGCCGGTGGCCAGCACCGGTTTAAGAATGTTGGAGGCGTCCATGGAGCCGCTGCTGGTGGCGCCGGCCCCCACGATGGTGTGAATCTCGTCGATGAAAAGAATGGCGCCGGGCCGCTTCTTCAGGGCCAGCACCACCTTTTTAAGCCGCTGTTCAAAATCGCCCCGGAACTTGGTGCCGGCCAGCAGAGCGCCCAGATCCAGAGAATAAATCCGCGTATCGGACAGCAGGGCAGGTATGTCGCCTTCGAAAATTTTCTGGGCCAGCCCCTCGGCGATGGCTGTCTTTCCCACGCCGGGCTCTCCCACGAACACCGGGTTGTTCTTGCGCCGCCGGCAGAGCACCTGAATGGCCCGCTGCAGTTCGGCCTCCCGCCCGATCACCGGGTCGAGGCGGCCTTCGGCGGCCCGGGCCACCAGCTCCGTGGTGAACACCTCCAGCGGGTCGGCGACCTTCTTTTTTTCCGTCTTGCCCTGCTTGTCCGCCTCGTCGGCATCCGGCCCGATCAGGTCGTCCCCGATGGTCCCGTGGGAGATATGCTTCAAAACCGCCAGCCGGGTCACACCCTCGGACTCCAGAAAGTAAACCGCGTAGGAGGATTTTTCATCGAACAGGGCCGCCAGGATGTCGCCCACGGCCACTTTTTCCTTTTCCGCCGACCGGGCGTGGTTCACGGCCCGCTGAATGACCCGCTGAAACCCGATGGTCTGCTGGAGCACATATTCGTCCTCCTCGGGCACGCGGTCGATCTTGTGGCGAAAGAAATCCTGAAGC
>JBMORB010000113.1:0-3253 GCA_049320925.1 Thermodesulfobacteriota bacterium
CGTCCGGCGTTACTACCGGGTGGACCGCCGGGAAATATCTTTTCTCCGGTTTGTTTTTGAAGGGTGCGGCGGCGTGGCCGTGCTGACCACGCTGGACCCGGCAGCCGGCCGGGTGGTGCTTTCCATCGCGCCCGGGTGCGAAAGCCAGGTCGATGCCATACTGGCCGACCTGCGAAAAACCATTCTTATTGAAGCGGCGGAACCCGCGGCCAGGGACCTTCCTTATTGACAGTACCGCCGGTTCTGGTTTGCCAGTTGCGGATGGGGGCTTAGATGAAAAAAAAGACATGTCTGGTGTTGTTGACGGTGGCGATAGCCCTGGCGTGCCTGGGCATGGGCGGCATGGGCGGGGGAATAGAGGTCCCGAAGACGGCCAAGAACTATTCGGTGGCGCTGGTGGACCGTTCGGGCCTTTCCATCTCCCTGTCCCGTTTTTCCTGCGACGGCAATACGCTTTTTGCCGGAAAGCTGGGCATGGCCGAGGCATCGGTGGATTTTTCCCGCATCCGTTCGGTGGCTTTTGAAAAGGCCGAAAACAAGATGGTGACCGCCGCCATTTCCCTGAAGGACGGGGACACGGTCCGGCTGATGATGGAAGACGATATCGCCTGCTACGGCGCCGCTTCGGTGGCTGATGTGCGGATTGTGCTGGCCGACATCAGGAGCATCGAGTTCAAAGGGACGGCCCAGTAAAGACCCAGAGGCTCATGAAACGTTTCCATATCCATACCATCGGCTGCCAGATGAACGTGTACGATTCGTCCCAGCTGTCGGCCGTCCTTTCCGCCACGGGCCACCGGCCGGTCAACGACCCCAGGCGGGCCGACCTGGTCTTTGTAAACACCTGTACCATCCGGGCCAAGGCCAGGCAAAAGGCCGTCAGCTTCGTGGGCCGGCTGGCCGCCATGAAGCGGGCCCGTCCCGGCATGATCATCGGGGTGGGCGGATGCCTGGCCCAGGAGGAGGGCCGCCGGATACTTAACGCCTTCCCCTGCGTGGACATCGTGTTCGGCACCCATGCCCTGGCCCGGCTGCCCGGCCACATTCAGGCCGTGGCCGACCGGGGCGAACGGATCGTGGACGTGGAGATGACGGTGTCCATCGACGAGTCGGTGCACGCGCTCCAGGGGCCGGACACGCGGGAGGTCACCGGGTTTGTGACGATCATGCGGGGGTGCGACAACTTCTGCACCTACTGCGTGGTGCCCCATGTCCGGGGCCGGGAAACCAGCCGCCATCCGGACGCCATCATCGGCGAGATCAAAAACCGGGTGGCCGGGGGCCTGCGGGAGATCACCCTGCTGGGCCAGAACGTGAACAGCTATGGCAAAAAAGAGGGGCTCTGCTCCTTTGCCGAACTGCTTTCCAGGGTCAACGCCATTGACGGGCTGCGGCGCATCCGGTTCACCACCTCCCATCCCAAGGATCTTTCCCCTGAGCTGGTGGGTGCCTTTGCCGGCCTGGACAAGCTGTGCGGCCACATCCACCTGCCAGCCCAGTCCGGCGCCGATGACGTGCTCACCCGCATGAACCGGCGCTATACCCGGCGGGACTACATGGACAAGATCGACCGGCTGCGGGCAGCCCGCCCGGCCATGGCCGTTTCCACCGACATTATCGTGGGTTTTCCCGGAGAAACGGAAAACGATTTTCTGCAGACCCTGGACCTGATCGACCGGGTCCGGTACGACAGCATATTCGCCTTCATGTATTCGGACCGGCCCCTGGCCCCGGCCCGGGATTTCGACAACAAGGTGGACGAGGCGGAAAAACAGCGGCGCATTTACGCCCTTCTGGAACGCCAGGGGAAGATCACCGCCGACAAGAACAGATCACTGGAAGGCACGGTGGCCGAGGTGCTGGTGGAGGGCCGGAGCAAGTCCGAAAGGGGAGGCGGACCGGTCCAGTGGACCGGCCGTGACGACACCAACCGGGTGGTCAACTTCACCGTGGCGCCGGGCGGGAGGATCGGCCCAGGCGCCATGGTTCGCGTGAAAATCGAGTCGGGCCTGGCGCACAGTCTTTTTGGAAAAGCCGTGGAGATTGAAGCCCCGGCGCCCGGCGCAGGGGGGAACGCCTATGCTGCATAAAGTCGATATTCTGGGCCTGGCCCTGGACCCGGATTCCAAGACCCCGATCCTGGTGCTCAAGACCGTGGACACCCAGGAGACCATCCCCATCTGGATCGGTCTGCTGGAGGCCACGGCCATTGCCTCGGCCCTGCAGGAAGTCCAGTTCGAGCGGCCCATGACCCACGATCTGTTCAAGAACTTCATCACCATGATGCACGTGGACGTGGAGCGCATCGAGGTGTGTGATCTGAAGGAAAACACCTTTTACGCCCGTCTTTACTTTGCTTCCGGCGACAACGAGTTTTCCATTGATTCGCGGCCCAGCGACGCGGTTGCCATTGCGGTAAGGTTCAACGCCCCGGTCTTTGTGGATGAAAAAGTCATCGCGGCCCTTCGGCCCGGAGGCGTCGCCGCCAAAAACTACGAGGTAAAAGACAAGAGCGAAGAGGGGAAGAAGTGGGCCGAGTACCTGGCCGGGCTTTCCCCGGATGATTTTGGAAAATATAAAGTATGACGGCTTCGTAAAAAACCCAATTTCTGTGTTGCGCCGCGCCCTCGTCACTGCGGCGTACATTCAGTACGCCTCATTCCTCGGGCTTGCGCGCCTTGAACTTGGGCTTTTTACAAAGCCGTCTGGAGATTGTCTTTTTACGAGTTCATCGCGGTGTAGCCAGATGTGTATTTTTGAAGTATCGGTTGGCTTGGCGATTTAATACGGCTACGGTGCAGTTAAGTGTGACTGAGTACTTAATTCGGGACGCAAAAGTCATGAACTGTAAAACCCAGGCAAAAAAAATCTACCCTTTATGTGTTACTAGGGCAAAGACCATGAAGAGTCCCTTGACATATGGGGAGGTCCTTAGAGCCCTTGGATATAGAAAAGGGGTGTCTGGGAATGCTATTAGATATGGCCTCGAACTGGTCTTGGTCGCTTGTGCAGAGAGAAAGTTACCAATCCTTACAGCTATTGTCGTTAATAATTCATCAGGGACACCCTCTGCGGGTGAGTACCCTGATAATTCATGGGAGAAAGAAGCCCCAAAGGTTTTTGCTCATGACCGATGGCCAAGTGTCGAGACGATTGATTGGGAATATGTTTGGAAAAACCGTAGAGAGCTGTCGGATAAGTATGGGACAAAGGGCTACTGGGGTGGGAAGTAAGATAGTCAGGTAGACTAGAC
>JBMORB010000114.1:0-3213 GCA_049320925.1 Thermodesulfobacteriota bacterium
CAAAAACACCGGCACCAACCCCATGGGAAATGATGATAAGTCCATGGCCACTGCAGCCGCCCGCCGATTGCCTGTACGCCGGCCTTGAAAATTAGAATGTTGACAATACAGGCAATCTTTGTTACAAAGAATCATAAATGTACGGCAATCATCAGGATATAAAGACACCTTGAGATGAACCAATACAAGTGGGCTGATCCGCCGTCCCGGTCTGCGTTTCCCATTGCCAGGCCGGGATATCCATTTATAGGGGCCGGTGCGTTTGCCACCGCCATTTTCGCGCTGGCAGGGCTTTCAGGCCTTGCCGTGGCAGGACTGCTGGTCACTGCCTTTATATGCTGGTTTTTCAGGGACCCGGACCGGATGGTTCCAGGTGAAACCAGCGCGGTGGTGTCGCCGGCCGATGGCAAGGTCGTGATTGCCCAGGTGGTGGAAACCAGCCCCATGGGAAAGGGCAAATGCCTGAAAATAAGTGTTTTCATGTCGGTTTTCAACGTACATGTAAACCGGGTCCCCTTTGCCGGCAAGATTACGAAAATACTTTACCACCCGGGGAAGTTTTTGTCCGCGAACCTGGACAAGGCTTCTTCTGAAAATGAACACAACGCCGTGTTTCTGCACACCGAAGGCGGCAGGGACATCTGCTTTGTGCAGATCGCCGGCCTGGTGGCAAGGCGCATCATATGCGATATTCACGAGAGTGATCAGATGGAACGGGGGCAGCGCTTCGGCATGATCTGCTTTGGCTCCCGGCTTGACGTTTACCTGCCGGCCGATGCCACCCTGAACGTGTCCGTGGGCGCCAGGGTCCAGTCCGGTTCATCCATTCTGGCGTATTTGAAATCATGAAAAAACGACACATCGAAAGAGAAAAGCTCCGCAGGGGCATCTACGTGCTGCCGAACCTGTTTACCACGTTAAACCTGTTCTGCGGTTTTCTGTCGGTGCTGGCCGCCATTGAGGGCCATTTTGAAAAAAGTGCCTTTCTGATCATCGGCGGCGCGGTATTTGACATTCTGGACGGCAAGACCGCCCGGCTGACCAAAACCACCAGCCGGTTCGGGGTGGAATACGACTCCCTGGCCGACCTGATCACCTTTGGCCTGGCGCCGGGCATTCTGGCATACCTGTGGGTCTTGCAGCCTTTCGGCAAGCTGGGCTGGCTGGTGGCCATGATCTTTCTGGCCTGCGGCGCCCTTCGGTTGGCCCGCTTCAACACCCATGTGGACACCGCGGATTCTTCGGTCTTCACCGGTCTCCCCATTCCCGGGGCCGCCGGCATGACCGCCACCACCGTGCTGTTCACCATGAAAGTCACCGGCGGCCAAGGCCCCGGCCCGTATGTCGCTGCCCTGATGCTGGCGGGCATGTTCGCGCTTTCGTTTCTGATGGTCAGCGCCGTTCCCTATACCAGCTTTAAAAAAATGCCCCCGGTACTGGTGAGAGCCAAGCATTTTAATATGCTGGTCATCGCGGTGCTGCTGCTGGTCTTTATCGTGCAGGAACCGGTGGTAGCCCTCTTCACACTGGGGGCACTGTATGTCTCTTCCGGTCCGTTCCGGTCTGTCCGCCGGGTGCTTTCCGGCGCGCACCGTCACCCGGACGAAGAAGCGGATGAACTGTTGATCGAAGCCGATGATGAACTGCCGGATGAAACCGATATCGAGGCTTCAGACGAGGAAGAGCACAAACCATACCGTATCTGATCACCGCCGGATTCACCCCCCTGTTAAACGGAAAGTAAAGGTGCCCGCCGGGTTCCGGCAGGCAGGTGATATATATTTAGCGAAAAATGCGAGGAAGGAGATTATGGGCAAGCGTTACAACATCGCGGTCATACCCGGAGACGGGACCGGACCGGAAGTGGTGGCCGAAGGAGTAAAGGTGCTGAATGCCGCAGCGGCCCGATTCGGATTTACCTTAAAGTATACCCATTACAACCTGGGGGGAGAGCATTACAAGGCGACGGGCGAAATCCTGCACGACGAGACCATCGAACGGCTTAAGAAGGCGGACGCCATCTTTCTGGGAGCCATCGGCCATCCCGACGTCAAGCCGGGCATTCTGGAAAAGGGGCTGCTGCTCAAACTCCGGTTCACCTGTGACCAGTACATCAATCTTCGGCCGGTGCGCCTCTACGAGGGAGTTCATACCCCCCTGCGGGACAAAACACCCGCGGACATTGATTTTACCGTCATCCGCGAAAACACCGAAGGCCTTTATGCCGGCGCCGGTGGAACCCTTAAATTCGGCACGCCGGACGAGGTGGCCATTCAGGAGTCGATCAACACCCGCAAGGGCGTGGAACGCTGCATCCGGTTCGCCTTTGAATACACCCGCAAGCGGAACCGGCGCAAAAAGCTGACCCTGTGCGGCAAGACCAACGTGCTGACCTTTGCCTTTGACCTGTGGGAGCGGACCTTCCGCGAGGTGGCAAAAGAATATCCCGACATCACGACCGATTACGCCCACGTGGACGCCATCTGCATGTGGATGGTGAAAAACCCGGAGTGGTTCGACGTGATCGTGACCGACAACATGTTCGGCGACATCATCACCGACCTGGGCGCCATGATCCAGGGCGGCATGGGCGTTGCCGCCGGCGGCAACATCAACCCCGAAGGTGTTTCCATGTTCGAACCCATCGGCGGGTCAGCGCCCAAATACACGGGCCTGGGCGTGATCAACCCCATCGCCGCCATCATGGCCGGCGGGCTGATGCTGGAGCACCTGGGGGAAGGCGCGGCCGCGGCGGCCATTGAACAGGCCGTGATGACGACCATCAAAAATGACATAAAAAGCGTTGAAGCCAGAAAAATGGGCAAAAGCACCGCCGAAGTGGGCGACTGCGTGGCCGCCTATGTGGCCGCGTCAAAGAAAAAGGCCGCGCCGAAGAAGAAGGCCCGGTCGAAATAAAAACGGAGAAAGGACATGTCTGAAAAATTGTACAATGTGGCAGTGGGCGGCGCCACCGGACTGGTGGGCAATCAGATGATCACCTGCCTGGAGGAGAGCAACTTCCCGGTCAAATCCATCAAGATGCTGGCATCCAGCCGCTCGGTGGGGAAAAAACTGAATTTCAGGGGAGAAAGTTTTCCCGTGGAGGAGATGACCGAGGAGTCCTTCAAGGACGTGGACATCGCCTTTTTCTCCGCCGGCAGCGGGCCCAGCAAGAAGTTCGCGCCCATCGCGGCCCAGGACGGGTGTGTGGTG
>JBMORB010000115.1:0-23993 GCA_049320925.1 Thermodesulfobacteriota bacterium
CGCATGGGGAATTGACCGGCGCAATTTTCCCGGTTTCGATTTCGATAGCGATTTCAATTGGGATGGTGTCGCCGCTGGTATCTGCGGTCAAATCAACTCGTAAAATATCCGGGTTAACCGCGGGAACAGATGAGAGCATCGTACTTTTGATCCTGTTTCCCCTCCGGCCCCGGGTAGTTTTTGATCAAGATTACGAGTAAGAGCAAGAGTAAGATTTATGATTATCTCTAAAAACCGGAATTCCGGTTCGTGTCTGAGTTTTGAGAGGTTCTCTTCAGGAGTATAGAATTTATTGATTCGTGTTGACTTTTTGCCGGCGGAAACGTATATAGCCCCCGGCAGGTGTTATGGATTTTGAAAAAAGTGTTGAGCTATTACAGGAGGCAAGCGTCGTGAAAAAAGAGATTCATCCCGAATACCATGAGGCAACGGCCCGGTGCGCCTGCGGGAACGAGTTTACCGTGGGCTCCACCAAGGAGAACATCCGGGTTGAGATATGTTCCCAGTGCCATCCGTTCTTCACCGGCAAGCAAAAGCTGGTTGACACCGCCGGCCGCATTGAGCGGTTCCGCCGCAAATACGCCAAGTTCGATCAGCAGAAGAACGCAAAGTAAACCCGCCGGTTCAGTGACCGGTCCGGCCTCCGGCCGATGGCGGCAGACCTATGTTTGACAGACTTCAAGAGGTGGAGCGGCGCTTTGTCGAGCTGGAGGGGCTCATGGCCGATCCGTCCGTCGTCAATGACCGGGAGGCCTATCAGAAGTACAGCCGCGAGCATGCCGAACTTTCGGATATCGTGGATGCCTACCGGCGGTACCGGACTGTCGGCGAAGAGATCGAAAAAAGCCGCGAGCTGCTGGAAGACCGGGATCCGGAAATCAAGGAGCTGGCCAGGGAAGATCTTCACCGTTTGAAGCAGGAGCGGGAGGGCCTTGAGGCCGAGCTTCAGGACCTTCTGACCCCCAGGGACCCCAACGACAACAAAAACGTGCTGGTGGAAATCCGGGCAGGCACCGGCGGAGAAGAAGCGGCCCTGTTTGCCTATGATCTGTTCCGCATGTACTGGCGATACGTGGAGGCCATGGGATGGAAGGCCGAGATCATGAGCAGCAGCGTGACCGGCTCCAGGGGCTTTAAGGAAGTTATCTTCATGGTGTACGGCAAGGGGGCCTACAGTCATTTCAAGTTTGAAAGCGGCACCCACCGGGTCCAGCGGGTGCCCGAGACCGAGGCCCAGGGCCGCATTCACACGTCGGCGGTCACCGTGGCCGTGCTGCCCGAAGCCGAAGAGGTGGAGCTTCACATCGACCCGTCGGAGATCAAGACCGACGTGTTCCGCTCCAGCGGGCCGGGCGGCCAGTCGGTCAACACCACCGACTCGGCGGTGCGCCTGACCCACCTTCCCACCGGCGTGGTGGTCATCTGCCAGGACGAGAAATCCCAGTTAAAGAATAAACAGAAGGCCATGAAGGTGCTGCGGGCCCGTCTTCTGGACAGAATGATTCAGGCGCAGAACGCGAAAATCGCCCAGGATCGCAAGGAGCAGGTCGGTACCGGGGACCGGTCCGGCCGGATCCGTACCTATAACTTTCCCCAGAGCCGGGTGACCGACCACCGGGCCGGCATCACCCTTTATAAGCTGGACAGCATTCTTCAGGGAGAACTCTCTGAACTGATCACGGGCCTCTCCGCCTATTTTCAGGCCGAAAAGCTCAAACAGGCCGATGCCTCCTGACATGCCGGTGTGGACCATTCTGGATGTCCTTAAATGGACAACCGCCTTTTTCTCCGACCACCAGGTGGAAGCTCCCCGGGTCTCCGCCGAACTCCTTCTGGCCCACGTGCTGGGCATCGGTCGGCTCGATCTCTATCTTCGATATGACCAGCCGCTGTCTTCCGAGGAACTGGCCGCCTTCAGAGCGCTGATTTCCCGGCGCAGGGCCCGGGAGCCGGTGGCCTATATCCTGGGCGCAAAAGGCTTCTGGTCCATGGACCTGGAGGTCACACCCGACGTGCTGATTCCGCGGCCGGAAACCGAATGCCTGGTGGAGCAGGCCCTTTTGTTTCTGTCTGGTCCCGGGGCTGGCGTCGAGTCTGAGCGGTGGGTGCTGGAGCCGGCCACTGGCTCCGGCGCCGTGGCCCTGGCCCTGGCGAAAAGCCTGCCTTGCTGCCGCCTCTTTGCCTTTGACCGATCAACGGCGGCCCTGGCCGTGGCCCGCCGCAACGCGGCGCGGTACGCGCTTGATGACCAGGTGAATTTTTTTGCCTCGGACTGGTTTTCCGCCCTGGGAAGCGCCGGTCACGGCCGGTTCGACATGATCGTGGGCAACCCGCCCTACGTGGCTTCAATCGATATCGATCATCTGGCGCCGGAACTGGCCTTTGAACCCCGCGTGGCCTTAGACGGCGGCACTGACGGACTGGCCCATGTCCGTCACATTCTTCGGGAGGCCGGGGCCTTTCTAAAACCCGGGGGCCGGGTGCTTCTGGAGATCGGATGGGACCAGAAGGACCGGGTGCAAAAGGCCGCCAAAGAAATCGGTCTGTACGCGGATGCGACGTTTGCCAGGGATCTGGCCGGGCATGACCGCGTGGTTTGTCTTCAACGGCCTGAAAAATAAGGCTGTTTGTTGACCGCCACAAAGAACGCCCCCTGGAGGGGGCAGGGAAAAAGTTTCAGCAGTACGCAAAAAAACTATTGTTTTCATGCCATATTTTCTGTTATCTTAGGCCATTTAAAGTCAGGCAGGAATAAATCCACACGCCTTTGGACGTGTCCGCCGGTGCTTTATTTCATATAAAGTCGCGGCCATGAACGAAGAAGGCGGAGGCAAACAACCAAAGAAAAGGAGAAGACATGAGTTACGTCACCATGAAGGAACTGCTCGAGGCGGGTGTTCATTTCGGCCATCAGACCCGGCGCTGGAATCCCAAGATGAAGCCCTATATCTTCGGGGCCCGCAACGGCATTTACATCATCGATCTTCAAAAGACCGTTCGCATGTTCAAGGATGCCTATGATTTCATCGGGCAGGTAGCGGAAAAGGGTGGGTCCGTCCTGTTCGTTGGCACCAAGAAGCAGGCCCGCGAGGCGATTTACGAGGAGGCCAACCGGGCCGAGATGTACTACGTGCACAACCGGTGGCTGGGCGGCATGCTGACCAACTTCCAGACGATCAAGAAAAGTATCGATCACCTGCATTATTTGAACGAGATCGTCAATGACGGCTCCATTGAGCGCTATCCCAAAAAAGAGCAGGCCGGCCTGATGCGGCAGCGGGAGAAGCTGGACAGCGTGCTGGGCGGCATTCAAAGCATGACCCGGCTGCCGGCGGCCCTGTTTGTCATTGATGTCCGCAAAGAGGACATCGCCGTGGGAGAGGCCCGGCGTCTGGGCATTCCGGTGGTGGCAGTGGTGGACACCAACTGCGATCCGGATGGTATCGATTACGTGATCCCGGGCAACGATGACGCCATCCGGTCGGTGCGGCTGATGGCCTCCAAGGTCGCGGAGGCCTGCATTGAGGGCCGGAAACGCTACGAGGAAAAGAAACAGGCTTTTGACGACAAGAATGCCGAAGAGAAGCCGGCGCCCAGAAAGGCCGCGGCCGGCGCGTCGGATCGAAAGCCCGTTGAACGGGAAGTGATATCCGACGGCACCGACGGCCCGATTGTTGAGCGCATTCGAAAAACCTTTACTTCCGTGGCCGACTACCAGGAAGACGACATCGAAGAAGAGGACAGCGAAGCGTAATTCGGCAATTTGGAATTAAAAGTACAACATTCATGATGGAAATATAGAGGAGCCGGCGGTTATGGGTGCAATCAGCGCGACACTGGTAAAAGAACTCCGGGAAAAGACCGGGGCAGGCATGATGGACTGCAAGGAGGCCCTTTCGGCCTGTGACGGAGATTTGGAAAAGGCCGTCGACTTTTTGCGGCAGAAGGGCCTGGCAAAGGCGGCCAAACGGTCGGGCCGGACCACATCCGAGGGGATCGTTGACGCTTATATTCATATGGGCGGAAAGATCGGCGTGATGGTGGAAGTAAACTGCGAGTCCGACTTCGTCGCAAAGACCGACGATTTCAAGGAGTTCGCCCGCAACGTGGCTCTGCAGATCGCGGCCACCAATCCCGCGGGCATCACCTCTGAGGACGTGCCCGCCGATCTGATCGAACGCGAGCGGCAGGTGTACCGGGCCCAGGTTCTGGAAATGGGCAAGCCTGAGAACATGGTCGACAAGATCGTGGACGGCAAGATCAAGAAGTTCTTCAAGGAAGCCTGCCTGATGGAGCAGCAGTACGTGAAGAACCCCGATATTACCATTAACGATTACTTGAATGAAGTGGTGGCCAAGATCGGCGAGAGCATCCGCATCAAGCGGTTTGTGAGGTTTCAACTGGGAGAGTAGCGCATCGTGACGCCTCGGTTTAAACGGGTGCTGCTGAAACTCAGCGGCGAGGCCCTGATGGGCAACCAGCATATGGGCATCAGCCCGGACGTGCTCCAGTACGTGGCCGGGGAGATCGAGTCCATCTGCCGGCTGGGGGTTCAACTGGCCGTGGTGGTGGGCGGCGGCAATATTTTCCGGGGCGTGGCCGCCAGTTCCTACGGCATGGATCGCACCTCGGCAGACCACATGGGTATGCTGGCCACGGTGATCAACAGCATCGCCCTCCAGGACGCCATTGAGAAACGGGGTATCGCCACGCGGGTCCAGGCCGCCATCGAGGTTCATGCCGTGGCCGAGCCCTATATCCTGCGTAAGGCCCTGCGGCACCTGGAAAAGGGGCGGGTGGTGATATTCGCGGCCGGCACAGGAAACCCCTACTTCACCACGGACACCGCCGCCGTGCTGCGGGCCGAGGAGATTCACGCGGAGATCCTGCTCAAGGCCACCAAGGTCAACGGCCTTTACGATTCGGATCCCGTGAAAAACAGCGATGCCAAGTTCATCAAGCGCATCGACTACATGAACGTGATCAAGCGGCAGCTGGCGGTGATGGATGCCACGGCCATCACCCTGGCCATGGATAACCGGCTGCCCGTGGTGGTCTTTTCGCTCATGGACAAGGGGAACGCCCGGCGGATCATCTGCGGCGAGGATCTGGGAACCTATATCGGCGATGATGCCCCGGCGGGTGAATAAACTGGAACCGGCGGCGGCCCGGCTGCCGTCGCAATGAGGGTGACAGCCATGTTGGAACTGGTATACGAAGAGATCGAAGAAAAGATGGGGAAAACCCTGGAGACGTTTAAAAACGAACTGAAAAAGGTTCGGACCGGACGCGCCTCCCTGGCCCTTCTGGACGGGATCATGGTGGAGTACTACGGTACGCCCACCCCGTTGAATCAGCTCGCTTCGCTGTCGGTGCCCGAGAGCCGGCTGCTGGTGATACAGCCGTGGGATGCCAGCTCCATCAAGGACGTGGAAAAGGCGATTCTTCAGGCCAACATCGGACTCACGCCCAGCAGCGACGGCAAGATCATCCGACTTTCCGTGCCCCCGCTCACCGAGGACCGGCGCAGGGAGATCGTCAAGCGGGTCAACCAGATGGCTGAAGAATACAAGGTGGCGGTGCGCAACGTCCGGCGGGATGCCAATGAAACCTTGAAGCAGATGAAAAAGGACGGCGACATCTCCGAAGATGAGTCCTTTGCCGGCAAAGACAAAGTCCAGCAGGTCACGGACACTTATATTGAGCGGATTGACGAGGTTTTTAAAACCAAAGAGAAGGAAATCCTTGAAATATAAAGACCCGGCGCCCGACCTGCCGGAACTGGACCCGGCCCGGCTTCCCCGGCATATCGCCATCATCATGGACGGCAACGGCCGTTGGGCCAGGCAGCGCTCGCTGGAGCGGCTGGAGGGCCACCGGCGGGGCGTTCAGGTCATCGAATCCATTGTCACCGCCTGCACCGAGATCGGCGTTTCCTACCTGACCCTCTACGCCTTTTCCACGGAGAACTGGCAGCGGCCGGCCCCTGAAGTTGAGGGAATCATGTCCCTTTTGCGGATGTTTCTGGCCGCCAAGCAGCAGGAACTCAAAGACAACGGCGTCCGGCTGCGCGTGGTGGGTGAGGTGGATATGCTTCCCGCCGGTGTGCGGGAAGCCCTGGACCGGGCCATCGAACACACAAAAGGGGGTAACGCCCTGGTGCTGACCCTGGCCTTAAGCTACGGGGGCCGGGCTGAAATTACCGCCGCCGCCCGGCGAATCGCCGCCGATGCGGCCGCCGGAAGGATCGATGCCGGGGCTATTGACGAGGCCGTGGTTTCCAGGTACCTCTATACCCATGACATGCCCGACCCGGACCTGATGATCCGCACCAGCGGAGAGATGCGTATCAGCAATTTTCTGCTGTGGCAGCTGGCCTATTCGGAAATATATGTCACGCCGACCCTGTGGCCCGATTTTGACAAGGCGGAACTGGTCCGCATCATCGGGGACTTTCAGCGCCGGGACCGAAGGTTCGGTAAAGTATAGCCTGGAGCTAGACACATGCACTTGAAGCGATGGCTCACGGCAGCCGTGGCGATGCCTGTTCTGATGGCGGTGGTTTTTGGCGCCCCGGCGTGGTTTTTTGCCCTGTTTATCTGCGCGGCCTCCGTTCTTGCGCTGTTTGAGTATTACCAGATTGTTTTTTCAAAAAGCAGTGACTCCCCGTTTTCCATTACCCGGCTGTCGGGTTACCTGTCGGCCGGAATCATCGCGGGCGCGTCCCTGTCCGGCCGGTTTGACGTGATCTGCCTGACCGCTTCCGGTCTGCTGATCTTTTCCGGGGCCTGTTCTCTGGTCGAATACCGGGCCGGCGGCTCGGTGTTTGACCGGGTGCTCAAGCAGGTGATGGGCCTTGTCTATCTTCCCCTGACCCTTTCTTATCTGGTAGTGATCCACCAGGACGCAAACGGTCCCCTGTGGATCATGTTCCTGGTGTTTCTGGTGTTTCTGGGAGACACCGGTGCCTTCTACGGAGGCCGGTTTTTCGGCCGGCACAAGCTGCTGCCCGCCGTGAGTCCCGGCAAAACCGTCGAGGGCGCGCTGGGCGGAATGCTGGCCACCGTGGGCGTGGGAGTGGTGATTAACTTTTTTTTCCCCGTGTTGCCCTGGGGACTGGCCATGGCCAGGCTTCCCTGGGTCACGGCCCTGATCTTTTTCGTGGTGGTCAGCATCGTGGGCCAGGCCGGGGACCTGTTTGAGTCCACCATGAAGCGGGATGCCGGTGTCAAGGATTCGGGAGCCCTTTTCCCCGGACATGGCGGCATTCTGGACCGCATCGACGCGCTGCTCTTCGCCATTCCAATGGCCTACCTGTTCAAGGAATACGTGTTTTCGGTATGAAGCGTTTATCCATACTGGGCTCCACCGGCTCCATCGGGACCAACACGCTTGAGGTGGTGTCACGGTTTCCCGGCCGTTTCTCGGTGGAGGCCCTTTGCGCCCGGGGCAGCGTGGACATCCTGGCCGGCCAGATCCAACGGTTTTCTCCGGCCCTGGCGGCGGTGATCGACGAGCCCACGGCCCGGGCGCTGAAGGACCGCCTGCCCCCCGGTTCCCCCACCGAGGTGGCTTTCGGTGAAGCGGGCTATTGCCGGGCCGCCACCCTGCCGGCCGCTGACATGGTGGTGTCGGCCATGGTGGGCGCGGCCGGCCTTTCCCCCACGCTGGCCGCCATTGAAGCGGGGAAGACCGTTGCCCTGGCCAACAAGGAGGTGCTGGTCATGGCCGGCGAAGCGGTCATGGCCCTGGCCGCGAAAAAGAAGGTAAACCTGCTGCCCATCGACAGCGAGCACAGCGCGATATTTCAGTGCCTTCAGGGAAACGATAAAGCGTTTTTATCAAAGATTCATCTCACCGCTTCGGGCGGGCCGTTTTTAAACCGGACCCGGCGGGAGTTGGAGCAGGTCACCCCGGCCCAGGCCCTTTCCCACCCCACCTGGAACATGGGCAAAAAGATATCCATCGACTCGGCCACCCTGATGAACAAGGGGCTGGAGGTAATCGAGGCCCGTTTTCTGTTTGACGTGCCGGTTGACCGTATCGAGGTGGTGGTCCATCCCCAGAGCATTGTCCACTCCATGGTCTCCTATATCGACGGCTCCATGATGGCCCAGCTCTCGGTGCCGGACATGAAAGGCGCCATTGCCTATGCCCTTTCATATCCGGAGCGGCTGGATTTAAACCAGCCGGCCCCGGACCTGGCGGCCCTGGGCCGGCTTACCTTTGTTCCCCCGGATCTGGAACGGTTCCCCTGTCTGGGCCTGGCCTTTGACGCCTGTCGCCGGGGAAAGACCTTTCCGGCGGTGCTCAACGCGGCCAATGAGGTGGCAGTGGATGCTTTCCTGCGGGAGCAGATCTCTTTTGGGCGGATTCCGCGTCTTATCGAGCAGGTGCTGGGCCGGCACACAGGGGTGACAGGCCCGTCAATATCTGATATTAAGGATGCGGATGCGTGGGCCAGGGCACGGGCTTTGGAGCTTCTGCCCTGACCTTGTTTTTTTAAAACTTCGGTCAATATTATTTTACAGCAATACACATGACGACGCTTTTCGCGCTGATTATTGTTCTGGGCGTTCTGATCTTCTTTCACGAGCTGGGACACTTCCTGGTGGCCCGGCTGTTCGGCGTGGGAGTGGAAAAGTTTTCCCTGGGGTTTGGCCCCCGGCTCTTTGGCTTCAAATCGGGCATCACCGACTACCAGGTCTCAGCCATTCCCCTGGGCGGATACGTGAAGATGGTGGGCGAGGACCCGGACGCCGAGGAGGAACTCAGCGAGGCTGATATCCCGCTTTCCTTTACTCACAAGCATGTGGCCAAGCGGTTTTGCATCGTGGCCGCCGGCCCGGTGTTCAACATGCTGCTGGCCGTGCTGATCTTTTATGGTCTGTTTCAGGTTTACGGCATGGCCCATCTGCAGCCGGTGATCGGCGATGTGACGGACGGGAGCCCGGCCCATGCCGCTGGCCTGATGGCCGGCGACCGGGTGGTGGCCGTGGATGATGCCGCCGTGGCCTCGTGGGAAGAGATGGCCCTGATGATCCGGGACAGCAACGGCCGGATGCTGCGGCTTACCGTGCAGCGGGGAGACGGACTTCTAAAGGTTGATGTGCGGCCCGACCCCGCGGAAGGCGCCTCCATCTTCGGCGAACCCCAGACCCATTACAGGATCGGCGTGGCCGCTTCCGGGGAGGTGGTTCGCGAGCGGCTCAACCCGGTCGCTGCCCTCCGGCAGAGCGTAACCCAGACCTGGGAGGTGGTCCGTCTCACCGCCATCGGCGTGGGTAAAATGTTTTCCGGAACGGTTTCCGCCAAAAACCTGGGCGGCCCCATTCTCATTGCCCAGATGGCCGGGGAGCAGGCCCGGCAGGGCAGCGCCAGTCTGCTGGCCTTTATCGCCTTTATCAGCATCAACCTGGCCATCTTGAACATTCTGCCCATTCCCGTACTGGACGGCGGCCACCTGCTGTTTTTCGCCATTGAGGCGGTGCGCGGCAAACCGGTGTCCATCAGGACCCGGGAAAAGGCCCAGCAGGTCGGCCTGTTTGTGATCCTGCTGTTGATGGTGCTGGTCATGTACAACGATATTTCCCGTTTTTTCGAATAAGGAGGCAGCATGGCCCACCGGCTTGAAGTCGCGTTAAAGCCTGGTTTGAGGGATGCCCAGGGCGGAAAGCTTAAAAAGCGGGCCGCGGATTATCTGTCCGTCGCACTTTCCGACGTGCGGGTGGTCCATGTGATTACCATCGACGCGACGCTTTCAGCGCCTCAACAAGCGGCCGTCCAGGAGATATTCACCAATCCGGTGACCCAGGTCTCTTCCTTTGATCCGCTGGCCGTGGCTTTTGACTGGATCATCTGGGTGGGCCTGCGGCCCGGGGTCAAGGACAATGCCGGCGACACCGCAAAAGAGGCCATTTCCGACAGCCTGGGCCGGGGATTTTCCGACGATGAGGGGGTTTATACCTCAAAGCGGTACTGCCTGAAAGGGGCCGGCCTTTCACGGAAACAGGCGGAAACCATCGCAAAGGAACTGCTGGCCAACGACACCATCGAACAGTGGAAGCTGTTTTCAAAACAGGACTGGGACAGCAAGGCCGGCATCGGCTTGATTGTTCCCCGGGTGCGGCTGGCCCACACGCCCACGGTAACTCTGATCCCGGTGGAAAGCGACGCCGCCCTGATGAAGGTGAGCGACCGGCGCAACCTGGCATTAAACCCCAATGACGTGCCCGTGATTCGTGAATATTTTGTGCGAAAAGAGGTGCGGGACCGGCGCCGGGCCGTGGGCCTTTCCGATCCCACCGACATCGAGGTGGAGTATATTTCCCAGGCCCGCAGCGACCACTGCAACCACAACACCTTTGGCGGCCGGTTTCACTATAAAGACCTGGTCACCGGCGAAACACTGGAGATCGACAGCCTGTTTGCCACCTGCATCCGGCAGCCCACACTGGACCTGCAAAAAGAAAAACCCTGGGTCGTGTCGGTACTGTGGGACAATGCCGGCATGGCCCGGTTCGACGAAAATCACTGCTACGTGATCACCGGCGAGACCCACAACTCCCCTTCCAACATGGAGGCCTACGGCGGCGCCATGACCGGCATCGTGGGCGTCTACCGGGACCCCATGGGCACGGGCAAGGGGGCCCGGCTGGTCATGGGCGGCTACGGGTTCTGCACGGGCCGCCGCGACTATGACGGTGATCTTGCGCCCCGGCTTCACCCCCGGCGCCTGCTGGACGGCGTCATCGAGGGCGTCAAGGACGGCGGCAACAAGAGCGGCATTCCCACCACCTTCGGCCAGCTTTACTTTGACGACGGCTACATGGGCAAGTGCCTGGTCTTTGTCACGGCCATCGGTATTCTGCCCGCCTATGTTAATGGTGAACCCTCGGATAAAAAGACCACGCGGCCTGAAGACCTGATCGTGATGTGCGGGGGCCGGGTGGGAAAGGACGGCATTCACGGCGTGACCGCGTCTTCCGAGGTCTATTCCGAGCACACGCCGGCGGGTCACGTGCAGATCGGCGACCCCTACACTCAGAAGAAGATGCACGATTTTCTGCTGTGCGCCAGGGACGAGGGGCTGATCCAGTTTATCACCGACAACGGCGGCGGCGGTCTCTCCTCCTCGGTGGGCGAGTCGGCCCTCTACTCGGGCGGGTGCGAGGTGTGGCTGGAAAAAGTGCCATTGAAATACGCGGGCCTGGACCAGTGGGAAATATGGGTCTCCGAGTCCCAGGAGCGCATGACCGTGGCCGTGGCCCCGGAAAACATCGACCGTTTCCTGTCGCTGTCCGCCGACCATGCCGTGGAGTCCACGGTAATTGGCAGATACACCGATTCGGGCATGCTGCATATTCTTTACGATGGCGTCACCTGCGCTTATATCGACCTGGATTTCATGAAGTCCGATTTCCCCCAGTGGGTGTTTGAGGCCCACTGGACCCCACCGTCAGCCCGCGGCCTGTGCGAGCCGGTGCTGGGCGGCAGTCCGGATTTCAATGCTTTGCTTTCCGACATGCTGGCCCGGCCCAACATCTGCTCCAAAGAGTGGGTGGCCCGGCAGTACGACCACGAGGTCCAGGGCGGCAGCGCGGTCAAGCCCCTGGTGGGCGCGGACCGGGATATTCCGTCGGACGCGGCCGTGACCCGGCCGGTGCTTTCTTCTGAAAAAGGCATCGCTTTTGCCCAGGCCCTGCTGCCCGCCTACTCGAAAATCGACGCCTACCACATGACCACCGCGGTCATTGACGAGGCGGTACGGCGGCTGGTGGCCGTGGGCGCCGACCCGGCCGGCATCGGCGGGGTGGACAACTTCTGCTGGCCCAATATTCAGTACGACCCGGCGGCCAACCCCGACGGAAAGCTCAAGGCGGCCCAGCTGGTGCGTTCCTGCCTGGCGTTGCGCGACGCGTGCAGGGCCTTTGGCATTCCGTTGTTGTCCGGCAAGGACAGCATGTACGTGGACGGCCACCTGGCGGGCCGGTACGGCGAGACCCGCAAGGTGTCGGCCCTGCCCACCATGCAGTTTTCCGCCACGGCGGTGATCGACGACGTGACAGCCTGCGCCACGCTGGAAGCCAAGGCCGAAGGGGATCTGGTTTATGTTGCCGGTATTACCCGTGATGAACTGGGCGGGTCCGAGTATTACGAAATGCTGGGGTTTACCGGCCTTAACGTCCCCCAGGTCCGGTTTGACGAAAGCCTGGCCGTGTGCCGGGCCGTGGCAACCGCCATTGGCCGGGGGCTGTGCGCATCGGTGCACGGCGTCTACCGGGGCGGACTGGCCGTCCACTTGGCCATGATGGCCATGGGCGGGGGCCTTGGCATGACGGTTGACCTGTCGAAAACGGCGCAGGACGGCGCGCTTTGTGACCATGCGCTTTTGTTTTCGGAAAGCCCGGGACGGTTTGTCATCACCGTGGCCCCGGAAAACCAGGCCGCCTTTGAATGCCTGTGGCCAGGCCTGTCCTGCGCCTGCATCGGCACGGTGACCGACAAAAACGGGCGGCTTAAAATTTCCGGACAAAAGGGACGGTCACTGGTGGACCGGGAAGTGGCCGCGCTCAAGCAAACCTGGAAACAACCATTCGGAAACCTGATATGACACATCATGTAAGCGCTCTGGTGCTGACCGGATACGGGCTCAACTGCGATCATGAAACCGCCTTTGCCTTTGAAAAGGCCGGCGCCCAGGCCGAGCGGGTCCACATCAACGCCCTGATCTCAGGGCAAAAGACCCTGGAGGATTTTCACATTCTGGCGTTTGTGGGCGGTTTTTCCTGGGGTGACGACCACGGGGCCGGTGTGATTCAGGCCCATCGCATGAAAACCCGTCTGGGAAAAGACATGGTGGCTTTTGTGGAGCGCGGCGGACTGGTGATCGGCATCTGCAACGGGTTTCAGACCCTGGTCAACCTGGGCCTGCTGCCCGGCATCGGCGGTGACTACACCACCCGGTCCGTGGCCCTGATTGCCAACGACTGCGGCAATTTCCGGGACGACTGGGTGGCCCTTTCCGTGAACACGGCCTCACCCTGTGTGTTTACAAGAGGCCTTGATTTCCTGGAGTTGCCCATCCGCCACGGAGAGGGGAAGTTCTTCTGCGCGCCGGAGACCCTGGCCGACCTGGTGGCCAACAAGCAGATCGTGATGCGGTACGCCGACCCAAACGGCGCGCCGGCAAAAGGCCGGTTTCCGCAAAACCCCAACGGTTCCGTGGATGATATTGCCGGCATCTGCGACACCACGGGCCGGGTATTCGGCCTGATGCCCCATCCCGAGGCGTACAACCATCCCACCAACCATCCCCACTGGCCCCTGCAAAAGGAAAAGGCCGCCCGGTCCGGGAAAAAGCCGGTTTTTGACCTGCCCACCGACGGCATCCGGCTGTTTTGCAGCGGCGTGGAGTTTGTGAAGACGCAGGTGCTGTAAGCGGGATTTTGAGGCATGGCGCCGGCGTTTTCTAAATGCCCAAAACAATTTTTAAAAGGGGATTTAGAATTCAGCATGGGCGTTAATGACAGCTTTCGCCCTTCGCGGCGCGGCCGAGCGCAAGCGGTTTTTTCGGAAAACAAGCGGGCAGGCTGTTTGAGCCCGCCGCAGGCGGGCGAGTTCCTGACCGCGCCGGAAAAACCGCTTGCGTGAGGGAAGCCGAAGGCCAAGCCGCGGGGCGCGCTTCTTTTGGTACTTTTCTTGGCGGCAAGAAAAGTACACGGATAAAAAAACAGGGAGACAGTTTTTTTAAGCAAACCACCGCACATTAAGTTCGATTTCGATCCGAATAAACAGACAAAAGATATCCTGTATTGATTAAAACCGTTTTTGGACAACAGTGATGTTGAACATCGAAGTGAGTGTTTCCCGTAATCGTGTCAGGTGGAGACCGTGAGACCTAAATTTCAAGTCGGCTGGGTTTTGATTTTTTTTCTTGTGTTGAGTCCCGGTGCCTGCCGGGGGGGCGATAAAGCCGCCGGCGGGCGGGCCGAAACAGCGCAGCAGGCCGCGGCCATGGCCGCGCATCACCTGGCCGACCGCACCCGGGGAAACGGCATGTTTGTGTACCGCACCAACATGGACGCTTCGGTGCCGGTGGCGGAGCGATATAATATTCTTCGGCACGCCGGAACGATTTACGGCATGGCCATGTATGACGCGGTCTGGCCCGATGAAAAGGTCCGGTCGGCCATGCTGCGGGCGGGCCGCTGGCTTCTGGATGAGGCGGTTTCGCCGGTGCCGGAAACCGACGGCAAAGTGCTGGCGGTCTGGTCCAGTCCCGAGGTCAATAAGAGCGGGGCCCCGCTCCAGGCCAAACTGGGCGGCGCCGGCCTGGGTCTGGTGGCCCTGCTTTCCATCGAGGCGGTGAAGCAGGGGTTTACCCCCATTGAAACCCTTCGGGGCCTGGGCCGCTTTATCCTTTACATGCAGAAGCCGGAGGGAAGTTTTTATTCCAAGTATATTCCGGCGTCAGGCGGCCGCGTCGACATATGGGAGTCTTTATACTATCCCGGCGAGGCGACCCTGGGCCTGGTCATGCTTTACGAAAAAGATCCGGATCCGGCATGGCTTTCCGGCGCGGCCAGGGCGCTGGGTTTTCTGGCCCAAAGCCGCCGGGGCGCCACCGATGTTCCTTATGATCACTGGGCGCTGATTGCCACGGAGCGGCTGTTTGCCCTTCCAAAGCCGGTGGTCCTTCAGGAAGAGATGCGGCAATTGCTGACCGGCCATGCGGCCCAGATCTGCGCCGGCATGCTGGGGCGGTATGAAGGAAGCCGGAAGCCGGGGGATGACAGGGGAATCTTTGCAACGGAACTCAGCGTCACCCAGGTGGCCTGCACCCTGGAAGGGCTGCTGGCGGCCCTGGCCGTGATACCGGCAGACCATGGGCTGCGGCCCCGCATGGAGAGCGCCGTAAAGGACGGGGTGGCCTTTCTGATGGGGGTTCAGGTTGCCGATGGGGATTACCGGGGCGCTTTTCCGCGCATGGCCCCCCTCCCGGCCGGCCGGAAACAGGCCGCACCCGACCCCAGGGCCACCGAGGTGCGCATCGACTACACCCAGCATGCCTTAAGCGCCCTGGTGCGCTACGCCCGGCTTTTCCCGGCCGCCGGAAAATAAAAAGCCCGGACACAACTGCCTGTCCGGGCTTAAAAGTTCTTGAAAAAACGCCTGCTCAGGGCGTCTCTTCCTGAGGCGGCGGCTCCTGAGCGGGGGCCGTTTGGCTTTTTGGGGTTTGCTGAAGGGCGCCCTCCAGGGTTTTTTTCAGCTCTGTCTCATAGGCTTCCACTTCTTTTTGAAAAACAGATCTTTCTTTCTGATAGGAAGCCTTCTGCTTTTCATAACCGGCGGCCCGTTGATCGTAAAGATCCACCTCCGCATTATACCGCTCGACCTCCGCCCGCGTGTTGGCTTTGCGCCGGGCCTCTTCCAGCCGGGCGCTTTCCGCCTTCAATGCCTGCCGTTCTGCCTCCAGGGATTCCCGCTGCTGGGAAAGTGCCTGCTTTCTTTCATTTTCCAGGTAAGCATGCTGTTTTTGAAGCTGTGCCATTGGAGAGTCAGGGACGGGCGCTAAATCCGCTGGTCCTTCAAGCTCGGCTGCATCCCTTTCCTCCGTAGTCGCTTGAGACGGGGATGGGCTTGCTTTTATCTCTCGGTTGACCTCAACGGCGTTCCGGGAAGAACCGGGAATTGATTCCGGATTATTGGTGTAGTGAACCCGGCCTTTTTCATCCACATATTTGTAGATATCGGCAAGTGCGATGCCAGGCACCAGCCACCCGGTAGCCATCAAACAGCCAGCCAGGACCCATATAAAGTGCTTCATGCGATCCACCTTTCAGTAAATATTGTGAAAGTTTTTTAATATTTTATGCGTATCAGGCCGCGCCTGTCAAGAACCGGATGGACGCCACCGGGCCTATTAAATAATTTTATATGGCCATTAAGTTTTTTAACAAAAAACAGTGCAAGTGGTTTCCCCGATATTTTTATATGGGGAACAGCCATGGTTAGTGTAAGCCGTATATCTTTAAAATAATATATTTTTCTTCGTTGACCGCCAAATTCGGATCCGGTGAGGCGATGCGGTATGGTTTTTGAATAAAAAGCCATTAAACAGGAGTGGATCTCATGAAAAACAGAAACGGGTTTACAATAATGGAAATGATGGTGGTGATCGCCATCACGGCCATTATTATGACGATTGCCATACCGAACTTGGTGTCGTGGCGGAACAACCAGCAGTTTTCCCGGGCGGTGCGGCAGGTTTTTTCCGACATGCAGAAGGCCAGGATGTCGGCCATTTCCAGTAATACCTTTGCCTTTGTGCAGTTTGACAAGGATGCCAATACCTATGTGGCCTGGCGGGATGTGCCCGGGGGCAACCCCGGCGCTTTGGATCCGGGCACGGACGTTATTATTGAGCGGGGCACAATGCCGCCGGGCGTGACCATTGATTCCCCCCTATTTTCCGGAACGGACACAGCCAGTTTTTCTCCCATGGGGCTGGGCCGATCGGTAGGCGGCGCGTTGCGGTTTGGAAGTGTCGTGGTGAAAAGCCAGGACGGCAGACAGCGCAGGGTTGTGATGGACACGGCCGGGCGGATCAAAATCGAATCATAAGGATAAGCCATGAATGAAAGGCGCTTTCTGTTAATGCGTCAAAGCGGATTTACCCTGGCTGAACTGCTGGTGGCCATGGCAGTGGCGTCGGTCGTCATGGTCATGGTGGTGGCCACTTATTACGGCCAGACCTCCACCAGCAGCAACCAGGAACAGATGATGGCCATGCAGCAGAACCTGCGGGCCGCCATTTATACCATGTCCCAGGACATCATGCTGGCGGGCTATAAACGCAGGCCCGGCGTGGTGGCGCCGCCGACCTTCGGCATAGTCACCGCAGCCCCTCAGCAGCTGGTTATCACATACCTGGATGAAGCGGATAATGTGGAGATGGTCCGGTACAGGCTTTATGATTCCGGAGGGGATGGCGACATGGACCTGGGCAGGCAGTCTGATGACGATTTCGTCATTCAGCCCTTTGCCGAAGATATTCAGGAGCTGGAATTTCTTTATACGCTGGCCAACGGTGTGCAGACAACCAATGTAGCGGATCCGGCCTCGCTGAAAGCCATCAGGGCCGTCGGAATATCCATTCTGGGCAAGACCGCCAATGAGGTAAAAGGGTATATCGATCAGAGAACCTATACATCTCTTCTCGGCACGGTGTGGGGCCAGCCGCCTTACAATGACCGATTCCGGCGTCAACTGGTGACCACCACGGTTCTTTGCCGGAATTCCATGAATTTTGCAAGTCCGAACTGACAGAAAGGGACAACCAGCATGGCAGTCAATACACCATCTCCGGGTCACAGGGATACAGTCGGCGGGTTCACGCTGGTGGAAGTGCTGATCGCGGTGGCGATTTTTTCCATCGGCGTGCTGGGGGCCGCGGCCATGCAGACACGGGCGATTGCCACCAACAACACGTTCCGCAGGACCGCCCTGGCCACCGAGTGCGCCGCCGACATTACCGAACGGCTTCTGCTGCTCAATTTCAACCATCCGGACCTGGGTACAGGTGGTACTCATACGCCGGGGGATATTGTGGATAATGATGGAGACGGCGCTGATGACCTGCCCATCAACCCTGAGTATAACGCCGCTTTCGATTCCATCACCTGGACGGTGACCGACAGCGATCTCGGCCTTCCGCCGATCCCGGCCCCATACGCCGGGATACCAAATCCTCCGATTGTCGCCAAGCATATCATTATTACAGTGACATGGTATGACGGTGCCAAGTCCCTCAGTCTGGAGACAATTAAAACCCTGGGCGTATCTTCTACCTAAATTTATGGATGAAGTTAAACAGGAGGCGGTAATGGCCTGTACGATTCAAGAACTGCAAAACCAGAAAGGGTCGGTGATGGCCCTGGTGCTGATGATCATGGTGACCATCCTGATCGTCGGCATCGTGGCCACCCATGATGCAACCATTGAGGGCCGCATCGCCAGAAACTATACAATCCGAAAAGTGAATTTTTACAGGGCCGAGGGCGCCATAAGAGAGGTCCAGCAGATACTGGACGAGGAAAGAGATGAAGACAACCTGGTGCCTCCGGATGCCACGGTACCCTCACCGGCGGCATGGCTGGGGGACAAAGACGCTCTGGACGTGGAAACCGATGCCGTTCTTGATAACTTTTCCACCTACGCGGCGGTCAGTACGCAGATTCCAGCCGGCGGTTTTGCCGCCATGCAGTACATTGCCATGTATGACGGGATCGCCCAGGAAAGCGAATTGGGACTGGAAGAAGAGACTCACCTGTTTGCTTATATTCTGTATGGCCGCGGCGCCACGGTTGACAACCGGCAGTGCATTATCAGGACCGGATACCGGAAACGGTTTTAGATGTTCTACTGGCGGGTTTTCCGCCGGAAGCATAACCCGAAACAAGGGGGTGTGGGATGAACCGGAACAGAACACATGAAAAAACAGAGGCGGCGGCCTGCCGGCCGTTTGAATGGAAACGAGCGACCTTTTTTGCTCTGGCATTTATAACGGCCACGCTGATTTGCATCGCCGGGGCCCGGGCCGACTTCGGCTCCTGGGGTGACGCGCCGGACAGCAGCGCCAGTGCATGGGGGCCCTATACCCTTAATTTTTCAGGCGAAGGCACCAGCGATGTGTATTCCGGATATGATTATGACTGGATCAAGTTCCAGATAAACCAGCCCGCTGAAGTGACCCTTACGCTTACCAACCTCAACCGGACTTCCTATCTGCAGTTGAGCGGTTACTTTGGATGGGATCTTGCGCCTACCAGTACGACGGTTACGCTTGCGCCCGGGACCTATTATGTCGGCGTGGCGGCCGGCGCCAACGCATGGTTCAGTACCACGCGATATCGGCTAACCATTACAGCCGTTTATGGAACCGCCTGTTATGCCGATGATGATGGCGATGGATACGGCGACCCCGCGGACGTGGTTTACACCGCTTCCTGCGCCGCCGGACGGGTGGAAAACGATGATGACTGCGATGACACCAACCCGGCCAGGTGGTCCGGCGCCCTGGATATCTGCGACGGCATTGATAACGACTGCGATGGAACGACTGACGAAGATTGCGCCACTTATTATAAAGACAGTGACGGCGACGGGTATGGTGATCCCGGCCATACCGCCAGCGCGCCGGCCACCGGGTATGTGACCCTTTCCGGCGACTGCGATGACGACAACCCGGCGATCAATCCCGGCGCGACGGAAGTGTGCGACGGCATTGACAATAACTGCGACGGCGCCGTGGATGACCTTATGAACTGGTATTACCCGGACGAGGACGGTGACGGTTACGGTGGCCCCGCGGGCGTGCAGATGCTGTGCAGCCTGACCGGGTATCCCGGGTATGTGGACAACAACCTAGACTGTGATGATTTTGATCGTGCGATTTACCCCGGAGCACCGGAGCGGTGCAATAGTCTGGATGACGACTGCGACGGCGCCATTGACGAAGGAGTGCCGGTGATCACCTATTATTATGATTATGACGGGGATGGATGGGGGATTGCCACCAACACTCAGACCGGCTGCACCCAGCCCGCCGGCTATGTGACCCTTTCCGGCGACTGCAACGACAACGATGCCCGTATTCACCCCGGTGCCTTTGATTCCTGCGATACCCCGCTTATCGACGAAAACTGCACCGAGGGGAACGCCGACTGCCAGACGGAACCGGTCGGGTGCTCCAATCTGGCCGACTTCCCGCTGGAAACCATGCTGGCCTCGGCCAACCCCATGGTGGAGTTCTTGTTTGACGACTCGGGCAGTATGGCCTGGGAGATCATCTACCAGGGAACCTACAACGGTCTGTTCTATTATAAATATTATGATCGGGGGGTCCGTACGGCCAGTGTGAATGCGGTGTTCAACACCACGTCCGATACCATTCAGGGGTTCTGGCAGACCCAGTGTTACGAGGAGAACGGACTTTACTACAACCCCAATTACAAGTATACCCACTGGCCGAATCACAGCAATGCCGACCCGGACACCCCCAAATTCACGCCCGACGGTTCCACCACGTTGAACATGGATGGTGATTTCACGTCCGTTGGCATCAAGAATGCCCATTATTTTATAAAGTCAGGCGGCAGCGTCTATCTGGTGGACCTGCGCTCCACCGGGGTGCGGTATTATTCGGTCAGTTACGAGACCGGCTCCTATTATTACGGCCGGGTCAACAGCATTACGCTTCTCGCGGCGCCCCCTGCCGCCATTCAGATTACCCGCACCCTGGCCGAAGAGCGCCAGAACTTTGCCAACTGGTTCCAGTTCTACCGGACCCGGCAGAACACGGCCAAGGCCTCGATCCTGCAGGTGATAAACAGTCTGCATGGCGTGCGCGTCGGCATTCATACCATTAACCAGAACAACAGTATCTCCATTAGCACCACGGGCATGCGTTACGTGGATACCGAAAGATCCACGATTCTTGGGTTTGTGGAAAACATCGGCGCAAACGACGGCACCCCTTTGCGGGTGGGCCTGAAGGCTGTGGGAAACTATTTTATGGGGAATCCGTATAAAAACGCGGATGGCACTACAGTTACGGTTGCATCTCCCTATGCCGCGGCAACGGCCGGCGGTGAGTGCCAGCAGGCCTTTGCCATTGTAATGACCGACGGTTATTACAACGACAGCACTTCATCCGTCGGCATAGGCAACGCGGATGCCGATACGGGAAATCCGTACGACGGCCCACCGTTCGCGGACAGTTACACCGACACCCTGGCCGACGTGGCCATGTATTATTACAAGAATGATCTGCGGACCAATCTTGCCAACCTGGTCCCGGCCAATGCCTATGACACGGCTAATCATCAACACCTGGTGACCTATGGGGTCTGCTTCGGCCTTATCGGAACCATTGAGCCGGCGGATTATCCAAGCTGCCCCGGCGGCGGAGTCGGGTCCTGTCCCTCCCCCTGGCCCAGCCCTGGTACCGATGAGGGGCCGGGAAGAATCGATGATCTTTATCATGCGGCGGTCAACGGCAGGGGCCGGTTTATCTCCGCGGCCAACCCGTTGCAACTGGTCCAGGCCCTGCAGGAAATCATGGCCGATGTAACGGCCCGGAGAGGGTCCAGCGCCTCGGTGGCGGTGAGCACCCAGTCCCTGCGGGAAGGGACCCTGCTGTTCCAGGGTTCCTACGACTCGTCCGGGTGGAAGGGCGATCTCGAGGCCTTTGGAATCAATCCTTATACGGCCGTGATTAACCCGACCGCGAGCTGGTCTACCGCGACCTATCTGGACAGCCTGAGTGATATCACGGCCAAGGCCAGGAATATTTATACCAGCCGTTTTGCCAACGGAGACGCTTCCGTCTCCGGGGTCGCCTTTTCCTATGAAAATCTGAGTGGCGACCAGCTTTCGACATTGGGCGCCGACGAGACGGAGCAGCGGCGGATCATTGATTTTATCAAGGGAGATATGTCCCGGGACCTGAACCACGGGGGTGATTTCCGGGCAAGACGGAGCCGCATGGGTGATATTGTTCATTCCGCGCCTGTGCATGACCAGATCACCCATACACTTTACGTGGGGGCCAACGACGGCATGCTTCATGCCGTGGATTCGCTAACCGGTGTGGAGAAGTTTGCCTTTATTCCCGGACATCTGTATGAGTATTCCCGTCTCTACCGGCTGGCCGACCCGAACTATAAGCATAAGTATTATGTGGACAGCACGCCTTTTGTCAGGAATGGTCTGCTGATCTGTGGTCTGGGCAAGGGCGGCAAGGGCTATTTTGCCCTGGACGTGTCGGATCCGGACAATTTTAACGCCGCCGACGTGCTGTGGGAATACCCTGTTCCGGACACCGATCCCGATCCTGCCACGGAACCCGATCCGGACATGGGCTACTCCTTTTCCAGGCCGGCCATCGTGAATTCCGAAAATTATGGCAAAGTGGTGGTGTTTGGCAACGGTTACAGCAGCACCAATATGAAAGCGGTGCTTTATGTGATCGACATCAACGACACCACCGGCGCCATCGAGTTTGTGCAAAAGATCGACACCGGAGTGGGAGGGGGAACCGTGTGTAACGGCTTGTCCACCCCCACCATCATCGGCATCGGCGGAAGTCTGATGGCGAACATCGTCTATGCCGGTGACTTGCAGGGCAACCTGTGGAAGTTCGACCTCTCCGGAGACAGGTACAACTGGAAGGTGGCATGCCGGGACCAGGACGGCAACCCCGCGCCCCTTTTCCAGGCAAAGGACGAGTCCGGCAAGCCCCAGGTGATAACCTCAAAACCCGCCGTTACCAGACACTGCAGCGACCTCGGGTATATTGTGGTCTTCGGCACCGGCCAGTTTTTCGCTGAAGGAGATTTCTACGACACCACGATTCAGGCGGCTTACGGCATCTGGGACTGGGCCGAAGCATGGGATTATTATATGACGGACCTGGGAATTACCGATATCTCAGACGCGGATGTGGCCCGGATGCGGTACGGATACCTGCAGGCCCCGGTCAGCGGCGTGCGGCTGCTCTCGGGAATCGAGGCCAATGCCATGTTCACGTCACCCAATCCGGCCGTGGACCTGACCATGGTCAAACAGGTGGAAGTTTCCCAGTCAGAGGATACGCGGCAGACCAGCGACAACACAATATACTGGTTCTCTCCTAAAAGGTGGCTTATGCACCGGGCGGCCGGAGAGGCATATACGTCCGCTGACGGCGGATTCCATGTGGGCTGGTACCTGCAGTTTCCCGGCGGCGAGCGGGTTATCTCCGATCCCCAGGTCCGCATGGTTCTGCAGGCCGGTGCGGATCCGGAGGACCGGCTGGCCCATTCCATCAGCACCACGATTTTCATGTCCTTTGTACCGTCAGTGGCGGTGTGCAGAACCGGCGGCTACTCCATTTTCAACATGCTCAATGCATGCAGCGGGTCCTGGCTGATGGGTGAGGTGCTGGATGACATTTACTACAAACCGCCTGTCCTGGCCGCCCCGTTCTACGTGGTGCCGGATGCGGACGGAGACGGGGAACCGGATATTGCAAACCCCAACGTGGCTTTCCCGGGCGGTCCGGGCCAGCCTGGCATTGTGTTCGGAGGAGAGCTTATCGGCCAGTCAAACTGGCGGATTCTTCGTTAGACCGTTGACAATATAAAAACGGGGATGGCCTGTATTTACCAGGCCATCCCTTACAAAAGGAGGCGTGACATGAAAGCGAAAATGGCAATAATAATTCTGCTGATCTGTATGGTGCCGGCGCTTGTGTTCGCGGCCCAGCCGGCAAAGGCCCCGGAAAACGATCTGCCTGCTACGGAGATCACCCGGATGGTCGCCGATGAGGTGGGCAATAAGGGCACGATCCTGTCTATCGGCGAAGGTGCGGTCAACATCAATGATGTTGAATACTTTTTCACGGCCAATACGCGGTTTTATTCAGTCTCAGGGGCAAAAATTTCCCGGTCGAGCTTTCGGGCCGGGGACGAGGTGCGCTTTCTGCTCGACACCCAGTCTACTGTGGGCATTCTGATAAAGCTCAAGTAATTTCTGCTGTACAGGCAAAAGAGCGGTTTTCCCGGCTTTTATGCAGGGAAGCCGCTTTTTTATGGGGCTGAAAGATGTTTTTTCGTTTTTGCCGGTGGATCGAAAAAGAAAGTTCCCCCGGCCATCCGCCATTTGCATGGCGGCGGGGGGAGGCCGGGGGAACTCGGAGGGGGGCTGTGTCTAGGCCGGCAGCGACATCTTGGCGATGTCGGACCGGCTGGTATGAAAGAGCGACCGGGCCAGGGAGGCAATGTTGTCGGTGATGCCGTCCCTGATATCGGTCTCGTAAAAATCTATGGCGTCGACCAGTTCGTCTGCCGCGTTTTTACCGGAAAGGGTTTCGTTGATCCGGTTATCCGCGTAAAGGCACCGGCGGGTGAGAATCAGCCACGGCTTGTCCGGCCGGGACCGGTCGATCA
>JBMORB010000116.1:0-3177 GCA_049320925.1 Thermodesulfobacteriota bacterium
ATCTTTTTCTTAAAAAGGCAAAAAAACATGACCCCCTCATCCCCACGGATTTCCAAGTCCCAATACCTTCGTGGCCTGCAATGCCCAAAGGCCCTGTGGTACTACCGCCACCGCCCGGACCTGGCCCCGGAAACTTCACCCGCTCAGCAGGCCCTGTTTGACGCCGGCCACGAGGTGGGCGCTCTGGCCCGGCAGTATTTTAAAACCGGTATCGAGATCACCGAAGACTACCTGGCAACCGACAAGGCCATCACCTCCACGCAAAAAGCCGTTGCCGATGGCCACAGCCATATCTTTGAAGCCACGGCCGCGGCCCCGGACGGCGCTTTTTCCAAAATCGATATTCTGAAAAAGGTCGGCAAATCCGACGCCTGGGATCTGGTCGAGGTCAAGATGTCCACCGGCGTCAAAGACTACCACGTAGACGACATGGCCCTTCAGCGCCACGCTTTTACCGGCGCGGGCTACAACATTCGAAAATCGATTCTCATGCACATCAACAGCAATTACATCCGTTCCGGCAACCTGGACCTTGCCGCCCTGTTCACTCTGGCCGACTGTACACAGGAAGTCACGGCCCGGCTGACCGGCGTGGCCGGCAACGTGGACCGGCTCCTGGCCGTCATCCAGAGGGACAAAGAACCGGACATCCCTACCGGCGACCACTGCTTTAGCCCTTTTGAATGCGACTACACCGCCCACTGCTGGCCCGAAAGACCGGCCCGGTCGGTTTACGAACTATTTCCGTCCGGCCCAAAGCTTGAGGCCCTGCTGGCCCGCGACATCACTCTGATCAGCGAAATTCCCGACGATTTTAACATCACAAACCGCCAGCAGGTGGTGGTCCGGGCCTGCAAAACAGGCCGGGTGCAGATTGACCTGCCGAAAATCCAAAAACTTCTTCAGTCTTTGCAATACCCGCTCTATTTTCTGGATTACGAAACCGTCACCCACGCGGTTCCGCTTTTTGACCGCACCCGGCCCTATCAGCAGATTCCGTTTCAGTTTTCCCTGCACATTCAAAACGAAAAAAACGGCCCTGTCACCCACGTGGAGTTTCTTTCCACCGAAAAAACAGACCCCCGGCCGGCCTTTATTGAAAAGCTGATCGCCCACTGCGGCGCCAAAGGCTCGGTGATTGTTTACAACAAGGCTTTTGAAAAGCGGATCAACGACGAACTGGGCCGCGACTTTCCCCTGTTCAAAAAGGCATTAAACCGCATCTCCACCCGTATGGTTGACCTGCTGGTGTCTTTCCGCTCCCGCCACCTCTACCACCCGGACATGAACGGCTCGGCCTCATTAAAAAGCGTACTGCCCGCCTTTATCCCCCACATGCGCTACGACACACTTGAAATTGCCGACGGCAACACCGCGGCCCAGCTCTATTTAAGCTGCCTCAAAGACGCTCTTCCCGCCGCCGAACAAAAGAAAGTCTTTGACAACCTGCGCACTTACTGCGGCCATGACACCCTGGCCGAGGTAAAGCTGGTGGAGGTGATGTACGGGCTGGTGTAATCTTCCAGCTTGCCGGTCTTTTGTAACCTCTAATTTTTCAGGGGGTCTCTTTGCGCCCTTTGCGCCTCTGCGGTGAATTATAATTTTGAAAGACTCTTTGCTGCTGTTTCTTTTTTTTGTAGACAATGACCCTTTTACGCGCCGTAATCGGGTCAAAACATGACCCAAATCCGGGCAGATGCTCCTGGAACGGTTGCGTCTACTTGCGCGACCTGGCCCAACTGGTCAATATGGGCATTTTCAAAAAAAATCCCGGCGGCGACCGCAGCCCCAGCTACGACCTGGTCTGGCCGAAATAATCTATCACTGGGCATTCTCCGGAAGTCATGCAGGAATCAAGAAACGGTGAGAGGAATATTGCTGGCAGCGTACGAGAATTGTTTAAAGGAGATCAAGACGCTCGTCACCATCGCTAAGGATTATAATTTTTTTCTACCACGCTTATTGGCACTTTCAATCTGCTTTAGTTTTTTTTCCGCCTCAATGAAGTGTTTTTCCGCCTCGGTCGGTTTCGCCAACTGCCGTGCCCGGAACTTTTGGTATTCCTCATAGGCTTTGTGCAAAGCCTCTTCATGGCTGATTTTTCCGGCATGGGTGAGCAGATCGCGGCCGGTCATGGTTAAAAACTGGTGCAGGCGCTCTATCCAATCGGCCATGGTCATGGGATTGCGGTTCAATGCCTGAATTTCAGCGACTTCAAGATAAGCGGTCACGATCCGGTTAAGCAGATCCAGTTCTTTTTCGTTCAAATAGTTCTTGGCCACTTCCACATCGCGCTTGAGCAGTTTGTTGCCCGGATAATTGGTCACCCCCATATTGGTTTGCGCGGCATCGGCGCGTTCATAAATCAATTCGGCCGCCGTATGTCCATGGGCGGCCCAGTGCATTATGTTTTGCACCTGCCTGAAAAAATTTTGAGATGTCTCCACCGTGGGGTCATAGTCAATGCTGGTGGCATAAATATCCAGCACCTTGCGCCAAAAAACCTTCTCGGAAGAGCGGATATCGCGTATCCGGGCCAGCAACTCTTCAAAGTAGCGCCCGCCTTCCGGCTCTTTCAGCCGTTCATCATTTAAGATAAATCCCTTGACGATATATTCGTGCAGGCGCTGGGTGGCCCAAATGCGAAAGCGGGTGGCTACCCGGCTTTTGATGCGGTAACCGACTGAAATGATTATATCGAGGTTGTAAAAATCCAGTTCCCGGCGCACATCCCGATCCCCTTCCCGACGAACTGTTAAGAATTTCTTAACAGTTGCTTCCGGCGTCAGTTCCCCCTCTTCGTAAATGTTGCGGATATGCATGCTGATATTTGGAACCGTTGTCTGAAAAAGATCCGCCATCCGTTGCTGCGTCAGCCAGACGGTTTCATCTTCCAACCTTACATCAATTTTTATTTGGCCGTCTTCCGCTTCATAAACGAGAAGCTGCCCCTTATCGAAAGTTGAAATCGTGTTTGTCACCAAATCACGGTTCATTTTTTATTTCCTCACCAATGAGTTGTTCTACCCAGACGGTGGCCCGGTCAATCACGCCTAAAACAAATCATTCCTTTTGGTATCACACACTGTAAACTCAAACTATCTTTACGCTTTTCATCACACTGAAATCGAAAGATAATGTTCTGGCTGCGCTTTCTGGGAACAATATTCTTTCGGC
>JBMORB010000117.1:0-3176 GCA_049320925.1 Thermodesulfobacteriota bacterium
TGCCCTGCAGAACATCTCAATGTCCTCGGCCAGTTGAAGCCAGCTCAGCCCGCCGTCTTCCGGCTCGGCGGCCCGGTGGTCGCAGAAATAGGGGGCCATCACGTTGCAGGAACCGGCGAACTCGCGGGCAATGGGGTGCCAGATGCCGGGCATGAACCCCGTGGCGTGCAGAAAAATCAGGGCCGGTCCGTTTCCTTCATAATGAAGATAGTTGACGGCCGCGTCGCCGATGGAAACGGTTTTTTGCAGGGGCTGTTTGTCGCGCATGAGTATCCCACCTTCGATCTTTTATTTGACGGCCTCGCACAGCAGCTGGCGCAGCCGTTCGCTCAAAAAAACAATCGATTCAATATCCAGGTGATCCGTTATCGTTCTGTCGAACATGAGTCTGGTCTCGGCATCAAATCCGTCAGCATCCTCCGCGTCCCAGAACATCAGCATTACCGGGACCCTGGGCAGAGGCGTGAAAAGAATGGCCGCGTCGGCCGAGCCGGTCTCGGCGGTCACGTCCCTGCCGCCCAGATTCTCCGCCCGAGCTTTCAGATCCGCCACCCGGCCCCTGAAAGCCTCCACCAGGGGTGCCTCCACATGGTCTTTCATGCTTTTGATTTTGGAAACGGTGTTGGGAAACTCGGTAAACCCCTTCCATTCGCCGGATGGCAGCGCTGAACCGTTCTGGGCCAGGTGGTTATAGATAAAGACCTGTTCCCACATGTTCAATTCTTCCCCGGTGGGCCGGATGATGCGGTCCGGCAGAATAATCACGGTGTCTGAAAAATAGGGAAGGGCCAGGGCGGTTTGTCCTTCATGCTGCACCAGCTCACCGCCGATGCGGGCCGGCAGGTCCGCCATGACCATGGAGGCGGACCGCTCCTTTGCCCATTGCAGGGCGTCTTTGGCGGGATTTTTTTTCAGCCACTTGCCAGCGGCATACTGAGCCTCCAGCTCCTTTTCGCAGGCGGCCACGGTTTCGGCTGAGAGATGGGGACAGTCGCCGATGGGGTGCTTTTCCGACACCACCATGCCGGCAAAGGCCAGGCACGTGGGAAACCCGCAGTCCCCGCAGTTGGTCTTGGGCAGAACGGTTTTATACAGGTCTAACACGGAAAGGGGCATACGTTTACCTATTTACTCTTACTCGTGCTCTTGCTCTTAATCTCAGGCCTGTTTCGCGGTAGCGGATTTTTCGATCAAGAGCACGATTAAGAGTAAGATCAAGATTAAGGGCAAGATGACGATTTACCATATCTCCGGGAACCCGATATCGGTAAAGGCATTCTCCATTTTCAGCTTGTGGCTCCGCTCCATGGCGGCCAGGTCGAGAAAGAGCCTTTTCTGTTTTTCATCCCTGCACGCGTCCGCCAGAGCCGTGTACTCCTTCATGGCGGCCTCCTCCTTTTTCATGGCCAGCGCAAAGGCATCGGCCGGTTTCATGTCCGTCGACAGCGCCGGTTCTTCCAGGGTTTCGGCCACCTGAAAGTCCCGCTGTTCATGGAAAAAGTCGCCAAACCGGTTGCTGGTGTAAAGGGCCTTGAGCAGGTCCCGGTGCCTCTTTTCCTCGCCGGCCAGTTCGGTAAAAAGCTGTCTGAGGGCCGGGTTTTCCAGCCGGGCCGCGGCTTCTTCATAAAAGGTCTGGGCTTCCAGCTCGTTGTCCATGGCGAACCGGAGAATCTCTCGAAAGTCGTTAAATTCCATCAGGTGCTCCTTTGTATGGAAATATCAGGTTTATCTCCAATTTTGTTGGTATGAAGGGCTCAAGGGGTCTCTAAAAATTGAGATCTTTCCATGAGAATTTAATTCTTAGCGGTTCCCTCAAAAATTAAGCGGTGACGCGGGAAGCCTCTCCGAAGACCATCACACGGCCGTTCTGCACGCACACCAGGGTCATGCCCACCGACCGGGCCAGTTCCACGGCCAGGGACGTGGGACGGGAAAGCCCCACCAGCACCTGGAGTCCGGCTCTTGCTCCCTTTTGAACCAGTTCATAGCTGAGCCGGGAGGAGAGGACCCCCAGGACGGCATCGGCCAGACGGTTGTCCATCAGGACCCGGCCGATGGCCTTGTCCAGGGCATTGTGGCGGCCCACATCCTCGGCCAGGGCGAGCAGGGTTTCCCGGCTGTCGAAAATCATGGCCGCGTGGGCGCCCCGGGTTTCCCGGTTCAGCGACTGGTGCCGGGGCAGTTCATCCACAAGGGTTGTCAGGCGCGCGGCGGGAAACCGGACCGTGGCGGCGATAGCGCCCACCGCCTGCTGAATATCGGCCACCACCGATTTGCCGCAGATGCCGCAACTGGTCTGGCTGACAAACCCTTTGCGTTCCAGAAGGGAGGCCACCCGCCGGCGGCGCGCTTCGGTAAGGGTGACGGTGGCCACGTTGGCCCCGGCTTCGGCGCAGAACCCGATGGTGACAATGTCATCGGGACCGTCGATCAGTCCCTCGGCCAGGCAGAACCCGGTCACATGGGCGATTTCATCGCCGGGGGTCCGCATGACCACCGCGTAAGGGGCGCCTTCGATCCTTATGGAAAGCGGCTCTTCAACAATCAGACCCACCCGGTCTTCAACCGGCTCGCCGTTCCGGATTTCCATCATCGGCTGTGAAACATGCTTTTCCAATCGTCAGCACCTGTTGCATACAAAGTCGGCGCACTCCCTTTCGGTGAGCACCTCCATGCAGAAAAGAATCCGCTGCTCCCCTTCCCGCTTTTTCTCCGGCAGGGGCCCCCATGTTATTTTCTGTATTTTTTCCTTCAGCACGTCGCGCGAAAAAATTGCGCCCAGCCCCTCGCCGATCACTTTACCCGAAACCACGTCCATCACATGGGTATCTTCGCCGTTGGAAATCACGGCAAACGGGATCACGTGGGATGCCAGCAGCCGGGCCGCCGCCACAAGGGGCCGCTGGCGGGAGACGATGTCACCCGGTCCGAACTGGACGATCATGACGGCCCTTCCGTCCAGATAGACGACAAAGTCAAGGATCACCACGCCGGTGTCGTTGTCCACGGTCACGGACAGGGGGACCCGGGTGGCGATGTCGCTTTTCGCGTATCCTTTTTCCTCCACCAGAAATTTCGCGATTTTTTGCCGGATCCGTTCGTCATCGGTGTCTACAACAGTCCGGCCCGTGATAAAGTCGGTGGCGGTTCCCAGAATGAGATGACTTGTGCCCATG
>JBMORB010000118.1:0-3166 GCA_049320925.1 Thermodesulfobacteriota bacterium
TGCGTTCACCTGGGCATGGAAAACATGCACAAGGTGGGCGCCATCGGCAAGGCCGGCTTTGACTGGGAAACCCGCATCGTGGACGAGACCCTGACCCCGGTCAAGCCCGGCGCCGTGGGCGAGCTGATTATCCGGGGGCCCGGCGTGATGAAGGAGTATTACAAAAACCTGGAGGCCACGGCCGCGGTGTTAAAGGACGGGTGGCTGCTCACCGGCGACATGGCCCGTCAGGACGAAGACGGCTTTATCTGGCTGGTGGACCGGAAAAAAGACATCATCATCACTGGCGGGGAGAACATATACCCCGTGGACATTGAGGAGTTCCTGTTTACCCATCCCAAGATTCACGACGCCGCCGTGATCGGCCTGCCCAGCCTGCGCCTGGGCGAAATCGCCACGGCCGTCATCCAGGTCAAGGAGGGCCAGACCCTCTCAAAAGAAGAACTGACCGCCTTCTGCGAGCAATTGCCCCGGTACAAGCGGCCCCGCAAATTCTTTTTCGACAAGATACCGCGAAACCCCACCGGCAAGATTGAAAAGCCCAAGCTGCGAAAAAAATACGGCGGCGCCGGGGAGAGCTTTCAGGTCAAGTAGGAAGGCCGTTTCGCCGCCGGATAAAAAATCATTGCGAGGAGCGAAGGGCCGAAGCAACCCCCTTCCGTCACCCCGGCCTCCGAGCCGGGGTCCAGTTAAAATGATTTTCTTACCCTGTTTTTCTATGTACTTTTCTTTGGCGCAAAGAAAAGTACCCAAAAGAAACAATCGCCCAGCGGCTTGGCCTTCGGCTGCCCTCGCGCAAACGGTTTTTTCGGCGCGGGCAGGAACTCGCCCGCCGTTGGCGGGCTCAAACAGCCTGCCCGCTTTTTCCGAAAAACCCGCCCGCGCTCGGCTGCGCCGCAACGGGCGGTGGAGACGTCATTGGCGTTCGGCCCGTTTCTTACTTTCCGTCATGCCAGACCCCGATCTGGCATCCAGCTAAAATTGACCTTCATACCTTCATCCAAATCGCTATCGCTATCGGGATCGGTATCGCATCGTCGGGTGGCACGGGGCAAGGCCTTTCGGCCTTGCCCCGTGCCACCCGTTGACGCCCGGCCGCACTGGACTCCGGGTCGGTGCCCGGAGTGATGAAGGAGGGCGTCATGACGCATAGCCAACAGCCCACTTTTCCGTTGACATTTCAATAAGGTAAATCCTAGTATCCAAGAAAAACGGGAGGATTTGGCATTTTACGTCACGACACATAATCAATGTTATTTTTAATGCATAATAGCTTTTTACACAATCACATAGGGGGAGTTATGGGACTTCGAGAAGATATTATAGTGGCAAGCAGACGAGCAGGAATCGACCCATATCGCGATCCATTTAAACCTTCAGATTTGAGTTTGAGAGCTGCCGACTATGGGTCATTCTCAGATCACTGCTCAAGCGAGGAGACCACATCAGGTAAATGGGCTTCGGATGTGATATTAAAAGTCGTAGAAAGAGATCGAGGAGGACGGCCAAAAAAATATCTTCTGATAAGTGACACAAAGTAGAGAAAACATAACCAAAGTTTGCACGGGATTGCGGTAAAGAGCACCGCTCCCCGTGAAACTTGCTGTTGACCTCTCTTCCCGACCCTTTGGTTTGTGGAAAGAATTGGGCATAAAAGTATTGATCCCGCCCGTTGCAGCGCAGCCGAGTGCGAATGCTCTTTTCGGAAGCAAGCGGGCAGGCTGTCTGAGCGAAGCGAGTTCCTGCCCGCGCCGAAAAAAGCATTTGCGCGAGGGGAGCCAAAGGCCAAGCTGCAGGGCCGCCTTCTTTTGGTACTTTTCTTGGCGCCACGAGAAGTACCATGAAAATCAAGATGAGAAGGATAGTAAATCAGGGTACGGCGGTATTTCAATCATTTTTAACTGGCTCGCCCGGACAAGCCGGGCGATGACAAACAGAGAAAACCCGGCGTACGCAAAAATCGATCCCGATAGCGATTTCGATAGTTTGGAAGGGGCGGGTCATGCCCCGTTCCGAATCTTTCTGATCTGCTCCACGATGCGGGGAAGGGCCTCGCCGGTTTTCATGGAGATGCCGCTGTCGCACACCCTTGCAAGGCCATTCTCATTGGAATTGATCACAATCACCCCGGTGCCGGGGAAGGTTCACCGATCAACGATATGTGAAGAATGACAGATGAGGTTGCGAAGATCTTTCAGTTATTTTCAGCCGTATTGCCTTCAGGCAGGCCGTCGCCTTTCTGCCCCAGGAGCGGGGTAAAATTTTATTTGACAAACGCCATAAGTTGAACTAAGTTAAATTTAACTTTGTTCAACTTCAGATCAGAAAGGTTTGTAACATGGCAAAAGTAATCGTACTGGGCGGATCCGGGGCCGTGGGCCGGGTGGTGGTCAAGACCCTGGCCGCGGACAACACGTTTAATGAAATCGTCATTGGAGACCTTGATCTGGACACGGCCAAAACCCTGGCCGGCCAGATAAAGCAAAAGCCGGTTACCGCGGTAAAGGTCAATGCCCTTGACCCCAAAACCGTGAAGCAGGCCATTGCCGGCTGCGACCTGGTGGTCAACTGTGTGGGCCCTTTTTACAAGACGGTCATGCCCATTGTGGAAACGGTTCTGGAAAGCCGCGTCAACTACGTGGACATCTGCGACGACGTGGACGTGACCGAAGACCTGCTGGCAATGAACAGCCGGGCCGAGGCCGCGGGCGTCACCATGCTCATCGGCATGGGCAACTCTCCCGGCGCCACCAACCTGCTGGCCCGGCTGGCCGCCGACCACCTGCTGGACGAGACCGAGGCCGTGGATATCTTTCACGCCCACGGCGGTGAGCCCTTTGAGGGAAAGGGTGTCATCGGCCACCGGTTTCACTGCATGTCCATCGACATTCCCATGTTCCTGGATGGCAGACTTCAGTATGTCAAGTTCTTTGAGCCTGACGGCATGGCCCTGCGCCGGCCGTTTGACTTTCCGATTCTGGGGGAAACCATGGTCTATCCCTACCCCCACCCGGAGCAGGTGACCCTGCCCCGGTATATGAAGGTAAAACAGGTGACCAACCGGGGCACCATTCTGCCGGCGGCCTATTATCAACTGACCATGGATGTGTGCCGGCTGGGCATGGCTGACAAAACGCCCCTGGATATTAACGGCACCGCGGTGAGC
>JBMORB010000119.1:0-3158 GCA_049320925.1 Thermodesulfobacteriota bacterium
CGTCGTTATCGGAACGGAAGTCAACCTGATCCGCCGCCTGGCCGCTGAGTACCCGGACAAAACCATAATTCCCCTGCATGAATCGCTGTGTCCCAACATGGCAAAAATTACCCTTGGAAAACTCTTGCAGACCTTGGAAAATCCCGGCAAAATCCATGTGGTGACCGTGCCGGAAGAGATAAGGCAGGAGGCCCGGATTGCCCTTGACAACATGCTGAGATTGACATCATAACGCGGGGTGCGCGCGACACCGCAGTCGGTTAATTATGAGGAGATCTTGTGACACAAATGAACGAAAATGAATTTGCTCAAAAAGCGATTGAGATACGCCGTACAATCAGGGAACGCCAGCCCCTGATTCACCACATCACCAATTTTGTGGTCATGAACATGACGGCGAACGTGACCCTTGCCGTCGGCGCCTCCCCGGTCATGGCCCATGCTCATGAAGAAGTAAAAGATATGGCAGCCTTTGCCGGCGCGCTTGTTCTGAATATCGGCACGCTCACGCCCTACTGGATCGACGCCATGATCATGGCCGGAAAAACCGCGGGGCAGCGGGGGATTCCCATCGTGCTTGACCCGGTGGGATCCGGTGCCACGGCCCTTCGGACCGAGGCCGCTAAAAAAATCCTTGCCGAGGTGCCGATCAGCGTCGTTCGGGGAAACGCATCCGAAGTGATGTCGCTGTTTGCGGACAAAGATGCCGTCAACATTCGCGGCGTGGATTCCCTTGAAACCGTTGATGCCGTCCGTCACGGGGCGCAGATGCTGGCAGGAAACCTGAAAAAAGTCCTTGCCGTCACCGGCCCGGTGGACATCGTCACGGATGGGACCCGAACCGTTGAGGTGCACAACGGGACACCCATGTTCAGCCGGGTGACCGGCACCGGATGCAGCGCCACCACTGTGATTTCCTGTTTTTGCGCGGTTGAGCCTGATCTGCTGGCGGCAACTGCAACGGCCCTGGGATATTACGGCCTTGCCGGAGAAGAAGCCGCCCGCGTGTCTGCCGGTCCGGGAAGCTTTCAAGGCGCGCTGTATGATGCCCTCTACAACCTGCCCGAAGATACCATGAAAAAGAAACTGCGCATCCGGCCTGTTTAAACGGTTTCAGACACCACGGTCGATATTGTGAAATGGGACGGCACCGGGTGCCACGGGCGAAGCGTCAGCTTGCCCGTGTTCCCAAGAAATTGAAATTTCAGGATCAACATCATGAAATGGACGAACGAAGCCGAGGCCGCCATCAAAAAGGTGCCCTTCTTTGTGAGAAAAAAAGTCAGGGCGCGCGTGGAAGCCGAGGCCGAGGCACAGGGGAAACATGTCGTTACCCTGGCCGAGGTTCACGCCACCCGCGAGCGGTTTCTTAAAAACATGTCCGCCGAGGTCAAGGGTTACCAGCTGGATTCCTGTTTCAGCCAGGGAAGCTGCCCCAACATGGCCAACGCCACCGGCGGTCTTTCGGAACGGATAGATGCGCTTTTAAAAGAGGAGGATCTGGCCGGATTTCTTAAAAGCACCGTGGGAAGCGACATCAAGTTTCACCACGAGTTCCGCGTCACCCTGGCCGAATGCCCCAACGCCTGCTCCCAGCCCCAGATCAAGGACATCGGCATTATCGGCGCCTGTGTGCCCGAAACCACTGCCACGGCCTGCACCCTGTGCGGGGCCTGCGTGGCCGCGTGCAGGGATAACGCTGTCACCCTTGATGAAGCCGCCGGCAGGCCTGTCATCAACAAAGACCTGTGCCTTGCCTGCGGGGCCTGCGCAAAGGTCTGCCCCACCGGGACCATCACCGAAGGCCGAAAGGGCTACCGCGTCCTGCTGGGCGGCAAGCTGGGCCGCCATCCAAAGCTGGCCCGGCCCCTGGCCGGCATCTTTTCCGAAGACCAGGTCATTGATATCGTGCGCCGCTGCATCGCCTTCTACAAGGCAAACAGTAAAAAAGGCGCCCGGTTTGCCGACCTTTACAGCGGGCCGAAGGATATCGGGCTGTCATAGGCCATAAGCCCATCTTTTTCTTTCCCGCGCTTCTTCCGCAAACCCCTTGACACCTGTTTTCTTTTGCCATAGGTTCAAAAAAACACGGTCGTTCGACAAAATCCGACACCGGCATTGCGGCTGTCGGGCAAAACATGAATTGGCGCGAGGAGGGGCCGAAACATGTTGTATGGGGACTACTCGTTTTCATGCGTGTTTGAAACCCCGGCCAGACTGCCCTTTTACAAAGGCTCCGCGCTTCGAGGCGTTTTCGGCCGGTCGCTGAAGAAAACCGTCTGCGCCCTGCGCCGGCAGGAATGCGACACCTGCCTGCTCAACACCACCTGCCTTTACGCCGTTGTTTTTGAAACTCCGGTTTCGGCAAAAGCATCGGAAGCCCCCCATCCTTTCGTGCTGGAGCCACCCCTGACGCCAAAAGCCGATTTTGCGCCGGGAGATGGCCTGAGTTTTTCCCTGCTGCTGTTCGGTTCCGCCAACAACAGCCTGCCTTACTTTATTTATGCCGTGGACAAAATGGGTCCACTCGGCATCGGCGCCAGAATCGACGGCCGCAGAGGCCGGTTTGCCCTTGTCGAAGTGAAAGCCGGCCGCAAAACCGTTTACCGGGCCGAAGACCGGCGGGTTAAAACCCAGGCTCCGGTCGAAACCCTTGCCCTGTCTTCAGAGACCGGTCCTTCCCAAACCGGTCGGCTGGTCCTGACACTGGAGACCCCCCTTCGCATGAAAACGCAAAACCGGCTGACCGCCGACCTGCCCTTTCACGCCCTTGTCCGGGCCATGCTGCGCCGGGTCTCCACGCTTATGGCCCATTACGGAGAGGGTGAGCCGCCCCTGGACTACAAGGGCCTGGTGAAACGGGCCATGGACGTAAAAATCGTTGAAAACAACCTGCAATGGTTTGACTGGCGGCGCTACTCCTTCCGCCAGGACAACGAAATGCTCATGGGCGGCATCACCGGTTCCGTCGTCTATGAAGGCGAACTGGATGAATTTCTGCCCCTGGTCCGGTTTTGTGAAAAAGCCCATGTGGGAAAGCAGACCACCTTCGGGCTGGGAAAAATAAAGGCAACCACGGTATAGAACAGAGAGACATGGCAACGTTTCCAAAATTGACCGGGAAAGGCCGCCGCCCGAAAATGGCTTCCGGAAAACAG